>DATHPT010000065.1:0-8404 GCA_035483615.1 Solirubrobacteraceae bacterium
AGGAAGTGCCACCAACCGAACGGCAGCAGACGGCCTTTCATCTTCTCGAGCACCTGGTTGATGTCGGGGACGGTGATCGCCATGCCGACCACCTCGCCCGTGTCTTCGCGCTCGGCGATCATGAACCAGTGCTTGTCGAACACCAGCTGCAGCTCCTGGGCATAGGCGTCGAGATCCTTCTTGGAGTACGGCACGAAGTCCCAGTTTTTCGACCACGCCGAGTTGTAGACCTCGGCGAAGGCGTCCATGTCCTTGCGCAGCTGCCGGCGGCGCATCGGGCGCACGCGAATCCCGTGCTCTGACTGCACCTTCCCGGCGAGCTCCCAGATGACAGGCATCACCTTGTCGCGCTCGGTCACCTCCAGGTTCCACATCAGCAGGTCCATCGCCTTGGCCATCCCAGCTTGCTCGACGCGCTCCTGGTAGTAGGGCGGGTTCCAGGGCTGGAGAACCATCGGACGCAGGTCGAACCCCTCGATCAGCACGCCGCTCTCGTCGTTCATCGCAAAGCTGGCGGGCCCGACCATGCGCTGCTTGCCACGCGCGCGCAACCACGCCTCCACGGCTCCGAGCAGCGCCTCCAGCACCTCCTGGTCGTCCTCGAACTCGAGAAAGCCGAACCAGCCCCAGTCCTTTTTCTGGTGCTCGTTGAACGCGTGGTTCACCTGGGCGCTCACGCGTCCCACAACCCGCCCGTCGCGGCGCGCGAGGAAATACTCGGCTTCGCCGTGGCTGAAGAAGGCGTTCATCCTGCGGCTCAGGAACAGACGCCGCTCGATCTTCAGCGGAGGGACCCAGAGAGGGTGGTTAGAGTGCAGGCGGAAGGGGAGATCGATGAACGCCTTCAGGTCGCCGCGACCTGAGACCTTCTTAACATCAACGGCCATCCGGGGACCCTATATGCCCACATCGACAGACGTCTTCGCAAAGGTTCGAGGTCACGAGCGCGAGCAGCTGCTGCGAGCCGCCCGGGAAGTCGACCTGATGCCCTACTTCCGCACGGTCGAGTCGCCCGCGATGCCAGTGGTCGAAATGGAGGGATCTCCCCGGATCATGCTGGCCTCCAACAACTACCTGGGACTGACCGGCGATGAGCGCGTGATGCAGGGCGCCCGCGACGCGCTCGCCCGCTACGGGACGGGCCTGACCGGCTCGCGCCTGCTCAACGGCACCACTCCGCTGCACCTGGAGCTCGAGCGCGAGATCGCTCAGTGGATGGACACCGAGGATGCGCTCGTGTTCACCACAGGTCACCAGGCCAACGTCGGCACGCTCGGCACGCTGCTCGATGCGAAGGACACCGTGATCGTCGACTCGGCCGACCACGCCTCGATCCTCGACGGCGTGCTGCTCTCCAAGGCCAAGATGCGACCGTTCCGTCACAACCGCATGGACAAGCTCGAGCGCGCGCTTCAGCGCGCCGAGCAGGACGGCGGGGGCAGGCTGGTGGTGGTCGACGGGGTGTTCTCGATGGAGGGCGACGTAGCGCCGCTCGTGGAGATCGTGGAGCTTTGCGAGCGCTACGGCGCGCGGCTGATGGTCGACGAGGCGCACGGCGCCGGCGTGCTCGGAGCGCGCGGTGCGGGCGCATCGGAGCTGCTTGGCGTCGAGCGGCGGGTGGACCTGCGGATGGGCACGTTCTCCAAGTCGCTCGCCGCCTGCGGCGGGTTCCTGGCGGGCCCGGCGGAGGTGATCGACTACCTGCGGATCTCAAGCCGTGCGTTCCTGTTCACCGCCTCGGCGGTTCCCGCCGCGCTCGGCGCGGCCCTGTCGGCGCTGCAGATCATCCGCTCCTCCGAGGGGCCGCAACTGCTGGCGGAGGTGCTTGAGAACGCGCGCTATCTCGCCGACGGCCTGCACACGCTCGGCTATCGCACGTTGACCGGCGAGCCGGTGCGGCTCGGCCCCGAGCCGGACAGCCCGACGCAGAGCATCGTCACGCCGATCGTGCCGGTGCTCGTAGGCGACGACTGGCGGGCAGCCCAGCTGTGGCGCGCGCTGTACGACGGGGGCGTGTTCACCAACTGCGCGCTTCACCCGGCGGTGCCGCCCGGTGGGGCGCTGCTGCGCACGAGCGTGATGGCCACCCACGACCGCCCCACACTCGACCGTGCGCTCGATGTGTTCGCGAAGGTCAAGCGCGAGTTCGAGTCCGAGCACGGCCCTCTGCCGAGCGCGGACTGAGGGCTCGGCCTGGCTGAGGCCCGGCCGAGCGCCGCCTGAGCGCGCCGGCTGAGCGCCCGGCTGGGGCGACCTGTCAAGCGCCACGACGCCCTCCCGGGGGCCTTCCAGCCGCCGGCTCCCACCGGCTTCCGACCAGCGCTGAGACGAGTCCTTCGACTAGACGGAATGGAGTTAACGGTCTCGACCGCTTGTCCATTTCTTCACAAGAAGCAACAACCATAAAAAAGCCCGCTTCTAGCGAACGTTCTGGAGGAACACGGTTGACCCGGGGGCCCGTGCTGGCTAGCTTCACAGGACGCTAAGCACGACCCGTTCGGGGTTCGCCTATAGGCCAACGGTAGAGGGGTGCCGTGGGCTTTCGCGACAGGCCTCGCGAGGGATGGCACGGACGATCGGGCGGACGCGTTACTCGTCAACCAGCCAAGCTTGTCGCACGCCACGGGGGCACCCGCGGTGGCGACGGGGAGTGAGCACACATGAACGCGACAGCGACTATTGCCCCTGCCGGCCCGCAGCACATGCGGGCCCTGGAACGCGCCAACAAGGTGCGACTTGCCCGTGCCGAGCTCAAGCGCCGTGTCGCCGGCGGCGAGATCGGCGTCTCAGAGGTCATCCTCGACTGCCCGTGGGAGGCCGAGAGCATGGCGGTCGCCGACCTGTTGATGAGCCAGCGCCGCTGGGGTCAGACGCGCTGCCGCAAGTTCCTCGCCCAGATCCCGATGTCCGAGCAGAAGACCGTCGGCTCGATGACCGATCGCCAGCGGCGCACGCTTGCCACGATGCTCTCGGCCACCGGTCCGGTTACGATCTCGAGCCCGTGGGTGAGCGCCCGCCGTATGCAGTCTGACCTAGCTACGGGCAGCCGGATGACAGCTTGACCTGCCACCAGCCGGCAAGCATCCCGATCAGGCCGAGGCGCGGACGCACCTCCCAGACCCCGCAGTGGCCGTCGCCGAGATCGGCGACCGGCAGGCGCACGAACTTGTAGCGACCCGGTTCCAGCTTCATCCGTTCGAGCAGCGCCCGCGATCGACGCTCGAGCGCGGCGCGCTCGGCGACCTGACCGCGAACCTCGCCGACACGCAGCGCGAGCCGATCGCGCAGGCGCTCGAGCTCGCCGAGCGTCAACAGGCGCGGGCCGCTGAACGCATCGCCGTGGGCGTCGATCGGAGAGATGTGGGGAAAGGTCCCGGCCACGAGCCCTGAGAGCTCGCGCTCGAGCTTGGCCACCTGCGCCCTGAGCGCGTCACGCGCGGGAAGCTCATCGCCCGGCATGCGCTCGGCCGCGAGATGATCGCCCGTGACGCGATCGCCAGCGACACGATCGTGGGAGATGCGTTCCGCGGCGATGCGATCGATGTGAGCGCGATCAACCGTGAGCTGCTCGGTTTGGGCCATCCTCTGCTCCTCCCGCTGGACTACTCGATGTTAGCTGGCCAGGACCCCGCGGTAAAGAGCCAACCGTTCGAGCGGCATATGCGCCCGCTCTCAGCGGCCGGCCTCTGAGAGCGCGGAGCGACACAGCCACAGCGTCTCCTCGACGTGGAGCGCGGGCACGCCGGCGACCTGGACCGCGAACAGCGACAGCCGGCGTGTGTCGGAGGTCGGCTCGTGACCGGGCGCGGGACCCTCGAACAGGATCGCCAGGGCGCTGTCGGCGTCGGCCACCACGAGTCGACCGCCGCCGAGGTTCGGCCCCTCGGTTCCTGCTCCCAGGCGCTCCTCGACGCGGCTCAGGCGGATGCCCAGCGGGCCGTTGACGGTATCGGCGTCGAGCGCCCACACGGGCACGGCGGTGTCGATCAGAGCGATCGTGAGAATGTCCGCGAGCAAGCCCTCGGAGAGGAACCCTCCGTCGAGCATCCGCTCGAGCACGGCCGCCTCGATCGGGGTCCTTGTGATGTCCGGGTCGAGTCCGATGTGGCGGAAGAAGACGCGGTAGGCCGCTGGGATCGCCTCCTGGCGAACGTTCACCGCACGGGCGCCCCGCCAGCGATTGGACAGTTCGCGCAGACGCTGCAGGATCGCAGTGGTGGAGCTGCCGGTGAGCGAGCTCCCCGGCGCGAGCTCGACCGTGGCCGACATCAGGCCGAGCCCGGGGAGCTCCTGCTGGACCTCGCGCTCACACCAGCCACGCACGGGTTGGCCCGAGCCGACCGGTGACTGCCCGGCGGTCTCGGGGGCCTGCGAGCGTTCGGGGCTCATGCGAGCGCGGGGCACAGGTCGGCGCGGATCTCGAGCGTCTGCGGGCGACCGGGGTCCATGCCGGCGCAGGGCCCAAGCGTCTGCAGGCGACCGGGGCTCATGAGGGCGCGGGCTTCCAGCCACGGGCTCGTGAGGCGGCGAGCAGTTCGGCGACGCGGGTGCGCAGTGTGGCAAGTGGCGGGCGGGTGAGCAGTGCCGCGCTCTGCACGACACCGCCCGGGTAGACGAACGTGATCTGGGGACAGCTCACCATCGCGTAGCGCTCTCCGAGCCGCCCGTCCCCGTCGACGCCCACAGGGAACGTCAGGCGCTTGGAGCGCACCATCCGGGCGACCGCACCAGCCTGTTCTTTGACCGCGACAGCCGCGAAGCTGACCTGCGGAAACGACGGCGCGAGTCGCTGCAGATCGCTGAGGACCCCCGGGCAGGAGCCGGCGTCGAAGAACAGCGCGAGCACGACGGGGCCGCGTTCGTAGAGCTGGCAGATGTTGAGGATCGCGGGACCGCGCTCCGAGCACGCCGCAACCTTGCCCGCAACGCCGTCGTTGGCATGTGTGGCGATGTCCACTTCGCCCGGCGGGCCGCCCAGCGCGTAGGGCGCGGCGAACGGCGGTATTCGAGCGCCCACCGCGATGCTCGTGGTGCCTTTGTGAGAGTCGAGCGCGACGTGCACTGTGAACGCGATCAGCAGGATCGCCGCAAGGATCACGACATAGAGGCCGTAGCCGGTGCCGCCGACCCCACCGTGTGACTCGCCTGTGCGCGTAGGAGGTCTCGGCGAGCCGGACCGGCTCATGGGGCCGTGAGCCCGCGGCGCTTCGGTCCGGCTGCGCCGATCGAGCGCAGGCCGCGCCGGATGCGCTCTGTCAGCGGCTGCTCGCTTTCGGCGAGCACCACCGCGGCGGGCAGCGCGACGAGCACCCCTACCAGCGAGACGGACAGATCGACGAGCGTGACGAGCCCGAAGTCGCGGAGCATCGCGATGTCAGACAGAGTGAGCACCCCGAATCCGGCGATCGCTGTGACCCCCGAGGCAGCGACGGCTGCTCCCGTGTGACGGTAGGCGCGGCGCAGCGCCTGGACGGTTGAGTGCCCAGCCGCACGCTCCTGGCGCTGGCGCTCGGAGAGCAGCACGCTGAACTCGGTGGAGATCGCGATCACGAGCGCCCCGAGCGTGACCGACATCGGGTTCAGCGGTATGCGCAAAGCGAACAGCACGAGCGCCGACCAGCCTGTGGCGAGCACGATCGGCACGAGCGGCACCAGCGCACGGCGGCGATCGCCCTGGAAGGCGATCAGGAGAATGATCGCGACGGCGGCCAGGGCCGCGAGCAGGGTGAGCACCCGTCGCCACGGCGAGGCGATCTGCGCGCCGGCCTGGGCCGCCAGGACAGAGAGTCCGACGAGCTGGGCGGAGACGCCGGCGGGCGGGTGCAGGTCTGCGCGCATGCCTTCGATCACGTGCTGTTGCTGCTGGAGCGGCATCGAGCGGATGCCGAAGGCAAGCGTGGCGGAGCGATGGTCGGCGCTGATCACGTCCTGGGAGAAGTACGGAGGGATCGCGGCGAGCAGCCCACGCACCCCCTTTTCGCTTAGCTTGGTCGATGCGTTTTCGCCGGTCTGGAAGAGATCGGGCAGCGAGAACGCGGGGCAGAGCTGCGCGTGTCCGCAGCCTTTGCCGGCGCTGTAGCCGTAGCGCTTGAGGATGGCTCTCTCATAGGAGCTCATCCATTCGATCGTGGCGGGCTTGGTGACGGCATCCGAGCTCACCATCAGGTCGATCTCACCGCCAACGCCGGTGGCACGTTCGAGCGCGCTCAGGTTGTGCAGGGAGGAGAGACTCTGGGGGGCGAGCTTGGCGATGTTGGTCTGAACCTGGGTTTGCGTGTCGAGGCCCCAGCCGAGCGCGGCCAGGGCGAGACCGACGCCGAGCACGCGACCGGGACGCTGGACGGCGTACACGAGCGCCGAGCGTGAGACGAAGCGAGTGAGGGGATTGTCGGTGAGCAGGTCGCGCGCGCCCTGCCACGCGGGACCAAGCAGGTGGGCGACCCCCGCAAAGGTCTCCCCTGTGCCAGCGCGGGGGTGACCCATTTTTTGGGACTTCCCAGGCGCCGCACCGTTGGCCGCCTTCGCGTGCACTCCCCTACCGGCGAGCACCAGGACCGCTGAGCCGGCCGTGAGGGCGCAGAGGAAGGCAAGCGCGACCCCCAGGACGAGCAGCAATCCGAAACCGCGCACCATCGGCACGGGCGAGAGCATCAACACGAGCAGGCCGCCGATGCTCGCGAGCGCGGCCGTCGCGATCGTGGGGGCACCGCGCAAGGCGGCTTGGCGGATGGCATCGAGCGTGTCCTGGGCGCCCGCCTGGCGGGCCTCATCGACGCGCGATTGGAACTGGATCGCGTAGTCGACCGAGAGCCCGACGAGCACCGGCAGGACCGCCACCGAGGCCATCGTGAGCGAGGCGCCCGAGAGCGCCAGGGCGCCGAAGGTGAGCGCCGCCGCCAGCAAGGCGATCCCGAGCGGGAGCAGACGGGGACGGCCCTTGAAGATCAGGCTCAAGACGAGGCCCATCACGAGCAGGACGGCAACGAGCAGCAGCTCGATCGAGCTTGTGATCGACCCGGTGACGTCGCTGACGATGACGGGCTCGCCGGTTACGAGGTAGCTCTCACCGTTGGCGAGATGCCACTGGCTCATCGCGGTCGCCTGGCGGATCAGGGAGATCGTGTGCGAACGCTGGGCTTCGGAGAGCCCCGCCTTCAGGCGTACGGATACGAGTGCGGAGTTGCGACTGGGAAAGAGATAGGCGAAGCGCTGCTTGGGGGTCCCGGAGGGCTTTTCCGAGTCGAACACGACCCGGGAGACGAATTCGTGGTCGCTCAGGCTGGGGGCGCTGTTGAGCCCGTAGCGGATCGCGAACGCGCTGATTTCGGCGGCGAAGCCCGCCATCGTGGCCTTGCGCGCCTGCGCACCGAGCGAAGTCGCTTCCTGCGCACCAAGCCCCCGCGCGATCGCCTTACGGTAGATGGTGCTCTGTGCCTGCTTGGCCTCGGCTTCGGCCTGCTTGCCTCGCGCGCCGAGGAGGTTGACGGCTTGGAGCGCTGCCTCGTTGAGAAACGTGCCGGGCCCGAACACGACCTTGACCTCTTTGCCTTGCGTGAGCTGACCGCAGGGCCCGCTCGACCCTCCCTCCTGCGCGAGCGCGGCTTTGGGGAGGTTGCCCGACAGGCAGCCCTCGAGGCCCACGAGCCGGTCGATGTCCGAGCTGAGTACGAGCTTGCGCAGGTCCCCCTTGACGAGCACCTCGACGGGCTCTTCGCCGAAGCGGGCGTAGAAGTTTTGGGTGTTCTGGTAGGTGGTGCTCGACTTCCCCACGAGCGTGTCGGTGGCGGCGGTGGGTCGAAGTCCGAGCGCCGCAATGGCGCATCCCACCCCAAGCGCGCCAAGCAGGAGGATCGTAAGTAGCGGCCTGCGCGCCGCACGACCCGCCAATCCCGAAAACAATCCCCCTGCGCTCACATTCAAAGGCTAGCGCCCCGGCCGGTGTCTACACGCCGGCCGGCGGTCCTACTCCATGCCGAGAGGACCCTGGGATTCACCAGAGAGGAACTGACGGACGAACGGGTTCTCGGAGTCGAACAGCTCGGCGGCGGGACCGGACTCGACGATCCGCCCGCGCCACAGCACGGAGATGTGCTCGGCGACGCGGCGGGCGCTCATGATGTCGTGGGTGATGACCACATAGGTGCCACCGTTCTCCTCATGGACCTCTTTGATGAGTTCGCACAGGAGCGCTGTGCGAACCGGGTCAAGACCTGAGTCGGGCTCGTCGAACAGCACGATCTCGGGATCGAGCACGAGCGAGCGGGCGAAGCCGGCGCGCTTGCGCATGCCACCGGAGAGCTCGTTGGGCATCTTCGCGCCCTCGCCGCCGAGCCCGACCTCGCGCATGCGGCGGTTGACGATCTCGGCGATCTCGTCCTCGCCCTTCAGCGTGTGCTGGCGAAGC
>DATHPT010000066.1:0-9259 GCA_035483615.1 Solirubrobacteraceae bacterium
CGGATCGGCTCTGAGGACTATGCAGAGCGCAACGAGTCTTATGGACTGACGACGATGCTGCGCGAGCATGTCACCGTCTGCGAGCGCGAGGCGATCTTCGACTTTCCCGCCAAGTCTGGGCAGCGGCGGGTGCAGGCAATCGCCGACCCCCAGGCGCTGGCCGTGCTCGCGGGGCTCAAGCGTCGTCGCACGGGCTCGCAGCTGCTCGCCTACCGTGCCGCAGATGGTTGGAGGGAGCTGACGGCGGAGGAAGTAAACGCCCATTTGAAGCGATGTTCGGGGGGCGATTTCACCGCTAAGGACTTTCGTACTTGGAACGCGACGGTGCTCGCCGCGGTCGCGCTGGCTGGCGCTGAGGAGACACAGGGACGTGTTGCACGTGAACGGGAGGTCAAGCAGGCGATCGAGGCGGTCTCCACTTACCTTGGGAACACGCCAGCGGTGTGCCGCGCTTCCTACGTGGACCCGCGCGTGATCGACCGTTTCCAGGCTGGGGTGACGATCGCGGGCTCGATCGGCCGGGCGGGCCCGGATCTGGGTAGGCCAAGGGTTCGTGCTCGGGTGGAGCGCGCAGCGCTTGATCTGCTGGAGGACGCTGTGGAGCACGACTGAATCTTGGTGCTCACAGCTCGCGTAGGGCTGGGAGCAGCTCGCGCCCAGCCCACGCGATGAACTGCTCTTGCTCGCCGCCGCCGATCTGCACGAGCGCGACCTGATCGAACCCGGCGTCCAGGTAGGGCTTGATCTTCTGTACGTGCTCATCCACGTCCGGTCCACAGGCGAGTTGTTCTGAGACCTGTTGTTCGGTGACGAACTGGGTGGCGCCCTCGAAGGAATCGGGGTTGGGCAGGTCTGCGTTGACCTTCCAGCCCAGGCCGAACCAGCGGAACTGCTCATGCGCGCGGCGCACCGCCGCAGCGCGATCGGGGTCGTAGGCAAGTGCTATCTGCCCAACGCGGGGCTTGCCCTTCCCGCCGGCGCGGTCGAACATCTCCCCGAGCGCGGGGTCTGGCTGGACAGCGATCATGATGTCCGCCTTTTCCCCGGCCAGCCGGCAGGAGTCCTGCCCGGAGACGGCCATGCCGATCTGCACCCGCTCCTCGGGTAGATCCCAGAGCTTGGCTGACTCCACCTGGAAGTGCCGGCCACGGTAGTTGACCTGCCCCTCGCCGTCGAAGAGGGCGGCAATGATGTCGGCCGCCTCGGCGAGCATCTCGTGACGGACACCGATGCTTGGCCAGCGCTTGCCGACGACGTGCTCGTTGAGGTTCTCGCCGGAGCCGAGGCCGAGCCGGAAGCGCCCGTGAGAGAGAATCTGCATGGTGGCTGCCTTCTGCGCCACGACAGCGGGGTGGTAGCGCAGTGTGGGACAGGTCACGTAGGTCATCAGGCCGATCCGCTCGGTCGCCTGCGCAGCGGCACCGAGCACCGACCATGCGTAGGGCGAGTGTCCCTGCGCGGCGAGCCATGGCTGGTAGTGGTCTGAGATGACCGAGAACTCGAAACCCGCCTTCTCGGCCTTGACCAGATCCGCCACGAGCTGGTCGGGTGCTGATTGCTCGCACATCATCGTGTAGCCGATCGCGTTCACCACCCTGCTTCTACCCGAGCCACTTTGTTTCAAGCGCGAGACTGTCCGTGCACATTGACGGCGGCACGCGGCGCCTGCGGCGGGGTCGCAGATTGCTGAGTGGGACTTCGGATTGCCGAGCGGGGACTCAAGGTTGCCGAATAGGACTCCGCGAATAGGACTCCGGATTGCCGAGCGGGGACTCGGGGTAGTGCCCAAATTGGTTGTGTCGCTCGTGGAGATGGTGAGCGGCCCGTTTGGATTTAGAGCGAGGCAGTGTGATGAGCGACGGCGTTCAGACAGGAACGATCAAGACGAAGATCCCGGCGCGTTTGGACCGGCTGCCTTGGTCACGATTTCACTGGATCGTGATAGTCGGTCTAGGGACCGCATGGATTCTGGATGGGCTCGAGGTCAACGTCGTCGGCTCGATCTCGAGCCGCATCTCAGAACAGGGCGCGGGCACGGGCTTGAGCGCCGCGGACGTGTCCGGCTGGGCAGCTTCGCTGTACATCGCGGGCGCCTGCCTGGGCGCGATCGTGTTCGGCCAGCTCACCGACCGCTTTGGGCGCAAGCGTCTGTTCATGGTCACGCTCGGTATTTATCTGACGGGTACGGTGTTGACGGCTTTGACGTTCTCACCGGGCTGGTTTTTCGCGTGCCGGTTTCTGACCGGGATGGGCATCGGCGGAGAGTACAGCGCGATCAACTCCGCGATCGACGAGCTGATTCCCCCCAAGCATCGTGGCCGGGTGGACGTGTCGATCAATGGCAGCTACTGGTTGGGTGGGATCGGCGGGTCGCTGCTCGCTGTCGTGCTGTTGAACACGGCCATCTTCCCTGTGAACGTTGGCTGGCGTTTGTCGTTCGTACTCGGCGCGGTGATCGGTTTGGCGGTGCTGCTGGTGCGTCGCAACGTGCCTGAGAGCCCACGATGGCTGTTCATCCACGGCCACGAGCACGAGGGCGAGAAGATCGTCTCCGACATCGAGCAGCAAGTCAGCGAGTCAACCGGACAGCAGCTCCCCGAGCCAGATGAGGAGCCTTTGACGGTGCGCCAGCGCAAGGCGATCCCGCTGCCCTTGATCATCCGTTCGGTGGTGAGCCTCTACCCACGGCGCTCGATCCTTGGTTTGGCGTTGTTCATCGGACAGGCATTTCTCTACAACTCGATTCTGTTCGGGTTCGGGAACCTGCTGAGCCTGTACTTCCACACTCCGTCGGGGAATGTCCCCTACTACCTGGCGGTGTTCGCCGTCGGGAACTTCGCCGGCGCTCTGCTCCTCAGCCCGCTGTTTGACACGTTGGGACGCAAGCCGATGATCGCTGGCACCTACATCCTCTCCGGCGCGCTGTTGATAGGAACGGGTCTTCTGTTCAAGGCACACGACCTGAATGACATCAGCTTCACAGCCTGCTGCTGTGTTGTGTTCTTCTTCGCCTCCGCTGGGGCGAGCGCCGCGTATCTCACCGTCTCGGAGGTGTTTCCCTTGGAGACCCGCGCATTGTGCATCGCGGTGTTCTACGCGGTTGGGACCGGGATCGGCGGTGTGATCGGCCCGCAGGTGTTCAGCCGCATGATCAACACCGAAAGCTATGAGCAGGTGTTTCTCGCACTCAGCCTCGGCGCGGTGATGATGATCCTCGGCGGCTTGGCCGAGTTGGCCTTCGGGGTGAAAGCCGAGCGCGAAAGCCTTGAGAGTATCGCCAAGCCGCTCACCGTTGAAGATTCCTCACGATCAGCGGCGATCCCTGAGCCGGCGAGTTAATGGGTTGAGAGCCGGTCGTGTTGGAGTGTGATGTCGCAGACCCCGTGGGTCGTCAAGATCATGGCTGCTGGCGCCGCTCTAGACGCGCACGCGGACTTGGTTGCGGGAGCGCGTGGCGGAGTTGCGCCCTCGCCGCTGTTGCCCGACTCGCGCGAGATGATCGACCTGCTTGCCGTCATCGACCTGCTTGCCGTCGGCGTCCTCCGCGTCGCTGATCGCCCAGGCGACCCGCTCGACGAACTGGGCCGCCGCGTGATCGGTGCTCAGGTGCACTGAGTGGACGTTCTCATCGAGCCAGACAGGTATGTCAGCAGGCAAAGGGGATGGGTCGGTGGTGACGATGATTCTTGGCATCCGAAGCTCCTTCTCGGGACATTGGCGGTGATGGAAAGCAAGGCATCCGCCGCGAAAGCGGGTGCCTCCGAGGGGGGGGCGTCCGGGGAGGGCGGGGGCGCACCTCCCCGGACGCGAGGAGGAGAGAAACGTCAGGGACGACAACAACGTTCGAGCACGCCAACATCTGCCGAGGAGACGCCGGTCACAGCACACTGCCGAACATCGCCGCCTCGCCGGCGGATATAAGCGAGAACCAACATTGTGCATAAATCCTATCGAGATTCTTGACTTTTGTCAAGAGCGCTGCTTCACATGGATCCAAAGCGTCTCAGCGGTGCCGGTCACGCCCCCGCTCTGGGGGTAAGCAAGAAAACGCAAAGGGCCGTCTGTGGCTGGCAGAAGGGCGTTCCCAAACGAAATCCTCACAAATATGGTTGGAATTATGAGGTTTCGTGCTAGCGTCGTTGTTCAACTCGGCACCAACCCCGGCCGGGAACCCCCCAAACCGCAGCCCGATCCACGAAAGGAATCAGAGTCATGTCCGAGATCCCCACCCCGAACGCGCCGGACCGAGCGCAGCGGCGATGGCGTAGAGCGAGCGCCGCCGTGATGGCGACGTTCGTCGCAGCTCTCTCCACGACTGCATCAGTGGCGAGCACCGCTGTCGCTGACACCGCTACCGCACCCCCGCCCGTGTCGATCATCACCTCGCAGGGCAACCTCGGGCAAGGTGACTTCTTCATCTCCCCGTTCGGCGATGCGACGACGTATGCGAACGGTCCTGAGATCCTTGATCAGAAAGGCAACGTCGTCTGGTTTCAAGCGGTACCGGTCGGCCAAGAGGCCAGCGACTTCCGCACTCAGACCTACCACGGTCAGCCTGTGCTGACGTGGTGGCAGGGCACCAACCTCGGTGGGCTCGCGTCCGGCACAGACTACATCTACAACGACCATTACCAGCAGATCGCCGCCGTGCAGGCGGGCGGCGGCCTTAGTGCGGACGGGCATGAGTTCCTGATCACGCCGCAGAACACCGCGCTGATCCTGTCCTACACGACGGCCACGGCCAACCTCACTTCGATCGGCGGCCCCTCCAACCAGACGGTGATCGACGGTGTCGTGCAAGAGATCGATATCGCGACCGGTCGCGTGCTGTTCCAGTGGAACAGCGCCGACCACGTGCCCTACTCGCAGAGCGAGCAGCCGCTGCCTGCCTCGGTGAGCACCCCGTGGGATTGGTTCCACATCAACGCCGTCAAGATCGACACGGACGGAAACCTCCTGATCGACGCCCGCGATACCTGGACGACCTACAAGGTCAACCGCTATAACGGCAACATCATCTGGCAGCTCGGAGGCAAGGCCAGCAGCTTCACTCTGCAGGCGGCTCCGGGCCAGACCCTTGACGATGCCGGCGAGATCTTCGCCTGGCAGCACGATCCCGAGCCACTTGGCAACGACGAGTACACGATCTTCGACAACGAGTCGGCCGGTGCGGCCAACACCGGTGTCGGCTCCACGGCGCAGTTCGGTCTCAGTCGCGTAGTACGGTTCAAGCTCAGCGAGCGCAACCACACGGCAACGCTGCTGCAGTCCGAGGATCAGCCCGAGGGTCTGACGGCACCGTCCCAGGGCAACGGCCAGCCGCTTGCAGGCAGTGGGGAGCTCGTCGGGTGGGGATCTCTGCCGTACTTCTCCGAGTTCGACTCCTCTGGGAACCTGATCTTCAACGCTCAGTTCCCGACGGGCGTGAACACCTACCGCGCCTACCTGCTGCCATGGGGCGGGCCGGGCTCCAGCGGCGCCGGTGGATCGGGTGGTCCTGGTCGGGGTGGCTCTGGCAACTTCCCAGGTCACGGCGACCACGGTGGCTCAGGGCACGGACACCCTGGTCACGGAGCCTTGCACGGCCATGGCGACTCTGGACGTGATGGCCACAGAAGGTCCCGCTCCCACTAGGCGGGCATCGCAGTTGCTGACCGTGACGCTCGGCCCGGAAGTGCGCGGCACGACCGGGCCGAGCTATCGGATGTGGTGTAGTTGCCGCTCAGTCACCCACGGCTCGGTCAACATGGTGCGCCACGTCTCCAAGACTCCTTGCGCTGTTGCCCACGGTGTCGTCGAGATGGCCGCTTAGACCGCCTCGATCGAGCTACTGTCATAGATCATCTCGGCATCTGCTGTGTGTCAGGCCTCCAGTTCGAGCTTCAGCTCACACATATCCACGGTGGCGCGAACACCCGGAGTCTCGGACGCATCCATTGCGCTAAACGCTTGGGCGCCTGTGCTCATGTCCTCCGCAGTCGCGAAGCGCTGGAGCACCACCGCCGTGCCCTGCGCCTCGTCGAACATCATCGTCACGCCGGTGGCGGGTACGCCCGGAGGCGGCCCGTCCGATTCCTTTATGCGGGCCAGCAACCCCTCCATCCGCTCAGCGTTCACATCTGTGAATCTCACGACACGTACATACATCGGAAACCTCCTCGTGTTCGGTAAGCATCAACATACACCCGGGCAATGGGCAGACGGAAAGGAATGAGTACGGAGGGGGACGTTGCGCTGCTTCAGTGGGCGCACCACCCGTGTCGAGGAATCGCCGTGAAGTCGATGGGGGCGCGGTGGCTACTTTGCGCGAGCCGACGTGGCTTTGCGTGAGCCGGTGGCTTGCGCGAGCCGGCATGGTCGAAAGCGACAAGCCAAACGCCCCGTTAATGTTCTGCGAGTGGCGGAGCAGGTCCCAGCGGTGTGCGATGTGCTCGATGCGATCGAGCGTCGCAACTGGGTGCGCCTGCGGCGATTGCTTCATCCCGACATTCACTGGACCACTGCGGTGGAGGAGCATCTGCACGGAACAAATGAGGTGATCTCGCAGCTTTCGAAGGACCCGCCGCCGGCCCCTCCCTCATATCACGAACTGCGGGACGGACTGATGTTCCGCTGGATCGACTGCCCTGGTTGACCACTGCCCGAGGGTGAGGCCTATCACGGCGGGCGTTATCGGAGTGGCCGCCATTGACGGGCGAGCATCGCATAGACGGCCTGGTCCACATAGCGGTCGCCGATGCGCTCGGCGTCGCGCAGGACACCATCCTGGTTGAATCCGAGGCGTTCAGGGATCGCCCGGCTGCGGGCGTTGTCCACACCTGCACGAATCTCAACACGATTGAGTTGCCAGATCTCAAGCGCGTGGCTTGTGAGTGCTCGAACGGCTCGAGTCATAATGCCTCGGCCCTGTGCCGATTCGGCCAGCCAGTACCCGATCGTCGTCGAGCGATGCTGCCAGGAGACGCCGACAAAGCCGACCATTCCTACGATTTTGTCGTCGTCCACGACGGTCATTTGGAAACCGTCGTTTCTCGCCAACTGCTCACGCGCATGGTCGATGAACGCCAGAGTGTCCTCGGATGTCTGACCGGCGGCCCAGGGGAGCCAGCGCGCAAGATGATCGCGGTTGGCGTCGACCACAGCCTGCAACTCTCCAGCGTCGGACTCCTCGATCAGTCGTAGCTTCTGGCCATCGGAGAGTTGAAACTGAAACACAGGCAAGAAGTATGAGGTTAAATGCCGTTTCAAGCAACCGCCTGTTCGGTGCTCACTCTGTTGCCTGTCGGTTGCCTGCTCAACAGGGACGCTCGTGTCACCTGCTTGTAGCGCCGCTTTGAAGAAGGAAGGCTAGGAGCGGAGGTCTGACCCGCGCTCGGTGAGCTGAACGATCGGGATCGCCCGGTTCGCCTTCGCCGCTTCTCGACGGTAGGCGGCATAGGGCGCAAAGACACGGTCGGCAAGCATCCAGAGCCTGCGACACTCGGCTTCCTCGTCGACCACCGTCGCCCGCATCGGGATACCACCGAACCTGACGTCGGGGTGGGCGCGAAGATTGTGAAACCACGCCGGGTGTTTCACGTCGCCGGCCTTAGAAGCGATGATCGTCACCCGGTTCTGGTCGTGGAAGTAGATGACCGCGTTGCGCCTCACCGCGCCGCTCTTTGCGCCGCGCGTTTCCAGGAGGGCGGTGGGGAGGACCAGACCCATGCCGATGCGCCCGCGGGTCGCCCGCAGCAGATAGGGATCGACCTTCCAGACCACCTTCGCTGAGACGAGCCTTCCTAGACGGTTGCCTGAAAAAGCGGCATAAGCGCGACTGAACAAGCTGCGCGGGCGGTTTGGGTCTATGTGTCTCAGCTGTGCGGGCATCCAGGGATGCTCCCACATCCATCCATGGTCCTCCGACAGCTGTATCTACAAGCAGGTCGAACTCTGCCTGGGCCCTCAGCGACCAAACCAGCGCGCGCGGCGAGTGGAGCCGAAGCGTTGCTTGTCGGCGGCGAGCGCCGCAGAGGGCTCGCCGAACGTGCCTGTCGGCTTGGGCCCGGAGAGGAAGTCCACCTCTACGCGACCGATGCGTCCGGCACCGAACTCGATGTAGCAGATGCCACGCCCGTCATAGGGCTGGGGCTGCTCACCGCCGCGTATGCTCGCGATCAGCGAAGCGGCGACCACGCGTGCCGCTCCCTCAGAGAACACTCCAGCCTTCGGCACTCCCGCGGTGGTGACGTCCCCGACTGCGTACACGCCGGGGAATCGTGTCTGGAGGGTTTTCGAGTCCACCGGTATGTAACCGTTCTCAGCCATACCGCTCTCGATTACCACGTCGGGGGCGCGATGCTTGGGCACGCCGAGGAACAGGTCATAGGGCAGCTCGCTGCCGTCATCGAGCACAGCCACCTGACGTGCCGGGTCGAGCGAGCTCACGCGACGTCCAGGCACGAACGTTATGTCACGCTCGGCGAAGGCTGCGAGCAGCGCGCGGGAAGTGTCCGGCGATGGTGGGACAGGGCTTCCGAGCGGCAGCACGAAGGAGATCTCGCAGTCCTCGCGCAGGCCCCGTGTGGATAGGTAGTCGTGCAACAGAAGCGCCGTCTCGCTGGGGGCGGGAGGACACTTGAAAGGCGCGTCGCAGACGCCGATCAGAGCCCGCCCCTGAGAGAACTCGGGGAGCAATTCGCTCAGTCGCTGTGCGCCTGCGACGGAGTAGAACTCGTTGCCTGCCTCGAGCAGTCCAGGCGTGGCGTCAAAGTCGTAATCGGCGCCCAGCGCCACCACAAGCACGTCGGCCTCGTGCACTGCGCCTCCGGTGGTCACGCTCCGAGCCTCGGGGTCGATCGACGTGATCGTCTCGCGCACAAAGCGCACTCCGGGCTTGACGATCTCCCGGTAGGGGAGACGCACGTCCTCCAGGGTGGACCTGCCGAACATCACGTCGAGCTTTGAGTAACCAAAGACGAACGAGTCGTTCTTGTCGATCAGGGTCACATCGACCTCGGCGCCCAACGTCTCGGACAACATGGTCGTCAGCTCGAGTCCGCCAAAGCCCGCTCCCAAAACGACTACGCGAGTCTTCATCGGGCGAGCATACACACCAACCGTTCCCGCAGGGTCATGTGAGTCCAAGCGGCCAGTAGCGCTCGAGATGAGCGATGGCACGGGGGGTCAGCAGTGGCTCGGGCGCTTGCGAACGCGGGGGCTCGTCCCCGCTGAGCGCGGCAAGCGTCTCGCACATGCAGTCAGCGAGCGCAGCCGGTTC
>DATHPT010000067.1:0-7708 GCA_035483615.1 Solirubrobacteraceae bacterium
GCGCGAACGGCGCTCCTGGCGAAACACGAATCGCAATTGCTGGGGCGGCGCGAGCTGGGCCTCGGCGGGGCGGAAGGTGGCGCAGGGCTCCTCGAGCTCGAGCGCACAGAGCAGGTTGCAGCGGAAGTAGCAGTCCTCACATGTGACCTTACGGGTGGTTCGCTTGCTCTGCTTCCTCTGCACTGACTCCCCTTTGCTTCGGCGGCTTGATCGAATGGAGGCAGGATCAAAGCACTCGTCGCACCCGCCCTCAAGGGCAAGCGAAAGCCTTCTCCGCAAATCGCAGGGAAAATCGCGTCTATCCGCAAATAGCCACAATCGAACCTCGATCTTGTGACGATCCGTCCCCTGTTCACGCATTTTGCGTGGGTTTTCGCCCCTGGAGAGCGGGGGACGTCATCATGGGGGGATGCGCATCCTGCTCACCGGGGTCAGTGGCTTCGCCGGCTCGGCGCTGCTCCCGCGGCTGCTCGAGCAGGGCCACGAGGTGCGGGCCCTGGCACGCGACCGCGCCCGCGTGGAGCTGGCGCTGGCGTCGAACGGAGATGTGAGCATCGACGACGTGGAGCTGCTGATCGGGGACACGCTCACCGGAGCGGGCGTGCTGGGCGCGATGCGTGGCGTGGAGGTCGCCTATTACCTGATCCATTCGATGGAGCCCTCGCAGGGGGATCCATTTCCGGCGCGTGAGCAAGCCTCGGCCGAGACCTTCGCACAAGCCGCGCGGGCAGCCGGGGTGCGACGCATCGTGTACCTCGGCGGACCAGTTCCGCGCGAGCAGAGAGACGCATCTGTGCACCTGTCGAGCAGGTATGACGTGGAGCGGGTGCTGCTCGGAGCAGTGCCCGACTCGGTGGCGCTGCGCGCATCGATCGTGATCGGGGCGCGCTCGCGCTCGTTTCGCTTTCTCGTGCGGCTCGTCGAGCGCCTGCCCGTGCTGACATTGCCCGCCTGGCGCAACTTTCGCACACAGCCGATCGATGAGCGGGATGTTGTCGAGATGCTTGCCGCCTGCGCTTGCAGTGACTCGGTGGCGGGACGCTCACTGGATGTCGCCGGCCCCGACGTGCTCACCTATGGCGAGATGATGCGCCGGATCGCCGAGCTGATGATGCTGGGACGTCCCAGCATCGGCTTCGGCCTGACGGTCACCCCGATAGCGGCCCGCCTGGCGGCCGTTCTCACAGATGAGCGCCCGGAGCTGGTGCTCCCGCTGATGGAAGGCCTCACCGGCGATCTGCTGCCCATGGACGACGGCGCCGCAGATGCCCTGAACGTGGAACTGCACACATTCGACTCAGCCGTGGAACACGCGCTTTTCGAGTGGGAAAAGGTCGAGCAGCTTGCTGCCCGCTGACCGCGGCGCCGCGGGCGCTCGGGGTTGGCGATCCAGGCAAGCTACGGTTCGCACCGCACTATGAGCACTGTCACCGCCTCGATCGAGATCGACGTCCCCCCGGCGACCGTTTGGGATACGGTCATGGACCCCGAACAGCTCGGCGATTGGGTCACAATTCACCGCCGTTTGCGCCACCACGATCAAGGCACGCCGCGCGTGGGCTATCGCATGGATCAGCAGATCCACCTGAGAGGAGTCAGCGTCGATGTTCATTGGCGACTGGTGGAGTGTGTGCCCTGTGAGCACGCGATATGGGAGGGAAACGGGCCGGCTCGCTCACGCGCACGTACCGAGTATGTGCTGCACCCGACCTCCGGTGGCTCAACCCGCTTTGACTACCGCAACGAGTTCCGTGCTCCACTTGGACCATTCGGGGCGCTCGCGAGCCGCGCGCTTGTGGGTGGAATGCCTGAGCGGGAGGCCACACGCACGCTTGACCGTCTGCGCTCGCTGCTCGAGCACTGAGCAACCCACTCACCTTTGGTCGCCCGGACGCTCGCGAGGTTTAGGGCAATCCCGCTCGTGGTAATTCGCTTGCAATGGGATGACAAGCGCATGGAAGGAGCGGTAGGTTGTGTAGAGTTAAGGGCAATAGACCGTGCTACCCGAATCGTCGGGCTGCATTTACCCCAGTGAACAGGACACAACCGTGACTGACTTTCTTGACGAGAAGCGCCGAGAGATAAACGACCGACTGGCGGAGCTCAAGCCGCTGATCGACGAGTACAACCGGCTGGAGGCCGCCGCAACGGCACTGGCGGGTGTCCGTGGGTCAGCTCCCCGCGCCGCCGCGGCCGCTCCTGCCGCTCCTGCCGCCGCAGCGCCCGCCCGTCGTGGGCCGGGCCGCCCGCGCGGGTCGAAGAGTCGCAAGGCAGCCGCCACCCCACGCGCGGCCGCGGCACCCGCTGCAGCGAGCGCAGGCTCGACACCCGCGACATCCACATCCGCGACACCCCGCCGTCGCGCCGGGCGTCGCAAGGGCAGTGGCACGCGCGCCGCTCAGGCCCTGTCCTTTGTCACCGGACAGCCCGGCATCACGATCCCCGAGCTGGCGGCCAAGATGGGCATCAAGCAGAACTACCTCTATCGAGTGCTCCCGGGCCTCGAGCAGGAAAAGAAGATCAAGAAGCAGGGCCGCGGTTGGCACCCCGCCAGCTGACCTAGGTTTGTTTCACGTTAAGGGCCGGGGTCGCAAGAAGCGACACCCGGCCCTTATTCGTTAAGGGACGCCTGCGGAAATGAGGCGTCCCCGAAATAAGGCGTGCCGGCTCTTACTCCTAGATGAGACCCTGGCCCTCGACGGTGGCGCGCTCGTCGCTCAGCTCCTGCACCGAAGCGCCGATCTTCGAGCGGGAGAACTCGTCCAAGTCGATGCCCTGCACGATCGACCACTCACCATTTGCACAGGTGCAGGGAAAGCCGCTGATCAGCCCCTCCGGCACGTCGTAGGAGCCGTCTGAGACAACACCCATCGACACCCAGTCGCTGGTGCCCCTAACCCAGTCGTACACATGGTCGACCGCGGCGTTGGCGGCGGAGGCTGCGCTGGAGGCGCCGCGCGCCTCGATGATCGCAGCGCCACGCTTGCCGACGTTCGGCAGGAAGTCGTTTTCGATCCAGGCCTGATCGTCGACGACCGCCGCTGCCTGTGTGCCCTTGACCTCGGCGTGGAAGAGGTCGGGGTACATCGTCGGCGAGTGGTTGCCCCAGACACCCATCTTCGTGACGTCGCTGACCTGCGCTGCGACCTTGTTCGCAAGCTGGGCCACCGCGCGGTTGTGGTCGAGGCGCATCATCGAGGTGAAGCGCTCGCGAGGCACATCGGGAGCGTTGTTCATCGTGATCAGGCAGTTGGTGTTCGCCGGGTTGCCCACGACCAGCACCTTCAGATCGTCTGCCGCGCGCTCGTTCAAAGCCTTGCCCTGGGATGTGAAGATCTTGCCGTTCTCGCTAAGCAGCTCGGCGCGCTCCATGCCCTTCGTGCGCGGGCGCGAGCCGACGAGCAGCGCGATGTTCACACCGTCGAAAGCGTCGTCGGGGTTGTCGTGCAGGTCAAGGCCGGCGAGCAACGGGAAGGCACAGTCGATCAGCTCCATCGCCACACCGTCGAGCGCCCCCATCGCGGGTGGTATCTCCAGCAGCCTCAGGTCCACCGGCTGGTCGGGGCCAAGCAGCTGCCCGCTGGCGATGCGGAACACGAGGCTGTAGCCGATCTGGCCGGCTGCGCCTGTGACGGTGACTCGTACGGGATTGCTCACTGATTCATCTCCTGGCTGAGGTTGTCGTCGATCGAGGCAAGGAACTCTTGTGTCGTTTGCCACTGCTGATCCGGCCCCACGAGCAGCGCGAGATCCTTGGTCATCTTGCCGCTTTCCACCGTCTCTATGCACACACGCTCGAGCGTCTGGGCAAAGTCGGCGACGGCCGGCGTGCCGTCCATGCGCCCGCGAGCGCTGAGCGCGCGGGTCCATGCGAAGATCGAGGCGATCGGATTGGTGGAAGTGGGCTTGCCCTGCTGGTGCATGCGGTAGTGACGGGTGACCGTGCCGTGCGCGGCCTCGGCCTCGACAGTCTTGCCGTCGGCGCTCATCAGCACGCTCGTCATCAAACCGAGCGAGCCGAAGCCCTGGGCGACGGTGTCCGATTGCACGTCGCCGTCGTAGTTCTTGCAGGCCCACACATAGCCGCCTTCCCACTTCAGCGCCGCCGCCACCATGTCGTCGATGAGACGGTGTTCGTAGGTGATGCCGGCGGCCTGGAAATCGCTCTTGAACTCACTCTCATAGATCTCCTGGAACAGATCCTTGAAGCGGCCGTCGTAGCGCTTGAGGATCGTGTTCTTGGTGGAGAGATAGACCGGGTAGCCGCGGTCGAGACCGTAGCGCATCGACGCGCGGGCGAAGTCGCGGATCGACTCGTCGAGGTTGTACATCGCCATGGCGATGCCTCCCCCGGGAAAGTCGTACACGTCGAGCTCGATCGGCTCGCTGCCGTCCTTGGGTGTGAATGTGAGTGTGAGCTTGCCCTCGCCCGGCACCACCAGATCGGTCGCGCGGTACTGGTCGCCGAAGGCGTGACGGCCGATCACGATCGGCCTGGTCCAGCCGGGCACGAGCCGCGGAATGTTGGAGATCACGATCGGCTCGCGAAAGATCACACCGCCAAGGATGTTGCGGACCGTGCCGTTCGGCGAGCGGTACATCTCCTTGAGCCCGAACTCCTGCACGCGGGCCTCATCGGGGGTGATCGTGGCGCACTTGACCCCCACCCCGTGCTGCTTGATCGCATTGGCCGCTTCTACGGTGATCGCGTCCTCTGTGGCGTCGCGGGACTGGATGCTGAGGTCGTAGTACCTCAGGTCCACGTCGAGGTAGGGCAGGATCAGCTGCTCCTTGATGAACGACCAGATGATCCGAGTCATCTCGTCACCGTCAAGCTCGACGACGGGGTTCTCCACCTTGATCTTGGCCATGTGTCAGTCCTCTGGTAGCTGATAGATGGGGTCCCACCCACCCAGGCGGGCGATGCTATCGCGGTGAGCTATCGCGGAGGGGTAACCTTTCTGTGATGGCCGCCGTATCCGATCAAGCGCGCTCCGAGGCGCTGTGGCAGACCCACACGGTCGCAAACCAGGCACCGCCGCTGGAAGGGGTGGACGTGTTCGCGAGCAACACCCCGCTCGTGGAGGCGACCCGGCGCGAGGGCGCGGCCTGGGTGTCCGAGCGGGCCTCCGAGCTCGGCAGGCTCGTCGGTGGGGAGCCCCAGCAGCAGTGGGGCCGCCTGGCAAACGAGAACCGACCGGTGCTGCGTACGCACGACCGCTACGGCAATCGCATCGACGAGGTGGAGTTCCATCCCGCCTGGCACAGCTTGATGAAGCTCGGCGTCGAGCACGAACTGCACGCGCTGCCGTGGCGCAGCGAAGAGCCGGCGGCGCACGCGGCGCGGGCCGCTCTGTACATGACCGCGATGCAGGCCGAGGCCGGCTTTGCCTGCCCGATCACGATGACCTTCGCGGTGCTGCCCGCCCTGCGGGCCCAGCCGGAGCTGCTGGCCGAGTGGGGTCCGCTGGTGACGGCCACCAGCTATGACCCGCGCATGGTTCCCGCAAGCGAGAAGGGCTCGGCGATCGCGGGAATGGCGATGACCGAGAAGCAGGGTGGCTCAGATGTGAAAGCCAACACCACGCTCGCCCGGCCCCTGAACGGCGGCGGGCCCGGGGCCGAGTATGAGATCACGGGCCACAAGTGGTTCTGCTCGGCGCCGATGTCCGACCTGTTCCTGGTGCTCGCCCAGACCGATGAAGGCCTCTCCTGCTTTCTGCTGCCGCGCATCCTGCCCGACGGCTCCCGCAACGCGTTTCACATCCAGCGCCTGAAGGACAAGCTCGGCAACCACTCCAATGCCTCAAGCGAGGTGGAGTTCCATGGCGCCTGGGCGCGGATGGTGGGCCAGCCAGGCCGCGGTGTGCCGACGATCATCGAGATGGTCGGCCACACGCGCCTTGACTGCGTGATCGGCGCAGCGGCCGGGATGCGCGTCGGGGTTGTCAACGCCACTCACCACGCGGCCCACCGCTCGGCGTTCGGCAAGCTCTTGATCGACCAGCCTTTGATGCGCAACGTGCTGGCAGACCTGTGCGTGGAGTCCGAGGCCGCTACGGCACTTGCGATGCGCCTGGCACGTGCCTATGACGAAGCCGGGGCGGAGACGCCGGCAAGCGACAGCGACGATCTGGGGGACGCCCACCTCTTCAAGCGCCTGGCCACGGCGGTGGGCAAGTATTGGGTGTGCAAGCGCGCCCCCAACCACGCCTTCGAGTCGCTTGAGTGCCTTGGCGGCAACGGCTATGTCGAGGAGTCGGGTATGCCGCGCCTGTACCGAGAGGCGCCGCTGGCCTCGATCTGGGAGGGCTCGGGCAACGTGATGAGCCTCGACGTGCTGCGCGCGCTGGTGCGCACACCGCGCTCGCTGGAGGTGTTCATGCACGAGCTGCGCGAGGCCCAGGGCGGCGATGCGCGGCTCGACGCGCACGTGCAGAAGCTCGAGCGCCAGTTCTCAGACCCCCAGACGCTTGAGACGCGGGCTCGCAGGATCGTCGAGGGGATGGCGCTCGCGCTGCAGGGCTCGCTGCTGGTGCGCCATGCGCCGCCGGCGGTGGCGGACGCCTTCTGCGCATCGCGCCTCGGCGGCGACGGGGGCCTTGAGTACGGCACGCTGCCGGCGGGCACCGACTTCGAGGCGATCGTCGAGCGGGGACGCCCCCAGCGGTAGCTCCAGTCCCGCCGGGCGGGCGCTCCTAACATCTAATACATGGCCACCAGAAGTCCGATGTCCCCGCGCGCCAGCATTCAGCTCGCCCGCATCTTCGGGATTCGCGTGGGAGTCAGCATGAGCTGGTTCCTGATCCTGCTGATCCTGATCTTCTACCTCTCCGGGTACTTCCACGAAGTGCTGGGAGGGTCGACGAGCACCGCCTATGCGGTGGCCGTCGGCGGGGCGTTCGGCTACTTCGTCTCGCTGATCCTGCACGAGCTCGGCCACGCGCTGGTCTCACGCAGGCTTGGCATCCCGATCCTCGGGATCGACCTGTGGTTCTTCGGCGGCATGGCAAGGCCCGCGCGCGAGCCCGAGACCGCGGGGGAGGAATTCAAGGTCGCCGCGGCCGGCCCGGCCGTCACCTTCGCGATCCTGCTCGTGTGCGTGGGCGCGACCGCCCTGATCGCCAGCGGCGGGCACTTCACCGACGCGGTTCTGACCCGCGAAGGCTTCACCACCACGCCGGCGCTGGCGCTGCTGGCGTGGCTTGCGTTCATCAACGCGGCGCTGCTCGTGTTCAACCTCGTGCCCGCCTTCCCGCTCGATGGCGGACGGATTGCGCGGGCGGCGATCTGGTGGCGCACCGGTGACCGTCATCGCGGAACGCGGATCACGGGCCGCGCCGGCCAGGGCTTTGCGCTGGCGCTTGGGCTGGTCGGCCTGCTCGGGCTGCTCGACGGCGACAGCTTCGGGCTGTTCACGCTGGTGCTCGGGCTGATCCTCTACCAGGCCTCCGGTGGAGCGGTGATGCAGGGGGCTCTGGGTCAGCGCATCCAGAGCGTGACGGTCGCCGACATCATGGATCGAGAGCCGCCGACGATCCCGGTCGAGCTGCGGGTGCTCGACGCGCAGGAGCAGTTCTTCCAGCACTACCGCAGGCCGTGGTTCGCGGTCGTGGACCACGCCCGTCACTTCCTGGGGGTGGTGCGCTCCGAGCGAATCGACGCAGAGCTCGCCGCCGGGCGCCCGGCGCTTGAAATGGGCGATGTG
>DATHPT010000068.1:0-2041 GCA_035483615.1 Solirubrobacteraceae bacterium
GGGGCTGCTCTTTGCCGCGAGTGGTAGCAAAACGGTAGCAGCGAAGGAGGAGAGCGAGGTCAGCGAGGCGCAAGTGTTTGAAAAGTTGGCGCCCCCGACAGGAGTTGAACCTGTGACCTACCGCTTAGGAGGCGGTCGCTCTATCCACTGAGCTACGGGGGCGCAAGCGGTGCCAGTGTACCGGCGCGGCGTCCGAGCCCACCATCCCCTCCCCGCGGCGACAGGCGTACCATGAGTGAAACGCCGCCCGAGCGGTGCCCGGCCAGGAGACGTCCATGACCCCCTCCATCAGCGTCGGCAAACGTGGGGCTCTGCACGTCGAGATCCGCAGCGTCCCACTGCGGCAGCCGCTCAAATGGCTGAGCCGCGGCTGGGAAGACGTCAAGGAGATAGGAAAACCGGGGCTGGCGCACGGCGCCCTGATCGCGATCCTGGGCGCCGTGCTGCTCATGCTCGGCAGCACGCACCTCTACCTGACAGCCGCGGCCGTGACCGGCTACCTGCTGGTCGGCCCGGTGATGACGACGGGCCTGTGCGAGCTCGCGCGACGACGCGAAGCGCACGAGCGGCTCGGGTTCGATGAGTCACTGCAGGCGCTGACCCGTAATCCCGAGGGTCTGATGAACTTCGCCGGCGTGCTCGCGCTGGTTGCAGTCCTCTGGTTCGTCTTCTCCGCCGTGGTGCTCGAGACTGCGCTCAACGCTTCCGTGCCGAGTCTCACCGTCGCCCTGTGGGGAGGCAGCGCGGGCTCCCTCCGCATGGCGCAGATGCTGGGCTACATCGGCAGCGGCGCGGTGCTTGCGGCTCTGGTGTTCTCCATGTCGGTGGTGGCCGTACCGCTGATGATCGACAGGCACGCGAGCGCGAGCGATGCCATCCGTGCCAGCGCGCGGGCGTCCTTCGCCAACCTTCCCGCGATGCTCTTGTGGAGCGCCCTGATCGTGGCAGTGACGGCGATCGGCTTCGTAACGCTGCTCGTCGGGATGGTGGTCGTGGCGCCGCTCCTCGGTTACGCCACCTGGCACGCGTACCGCGATCTGATTGCCTAGATCACCCGAGCGCGCCGGATCATCCATGACTCCAGCGCGCTGCGCCTGCACGCTCATCGCCGTTGCGCTGCTCGGGCAGACGCCGGCGGCCCTTGCCGCCGGATTTACCATCCCGCAGATCCTCGGGGCGCCATTCGCCTCGGACGTGGTCGCCTCGCGGGACGTGCGGGCATTTGCCTGGGTGAGCGACGAGCGGGGGGCGCGCAACGTGTGGCTTGCGCTGGGCACTGCGGCAGACGGCGGCCTCGAGGCGCGCCCGCTCACTCATTACACGGCCGACGATGGCCTCGAGATCGCCGATCTTGCCTTCGTCCCAAAGCGCGAGCAGCTGCTGTATGTGCGCGGCGGCGACTTCGAATATCCCAACAAGCCCGCACCCAACCCGGCGCAGCTAGCCGCCGGCGTGGTCCAGGAGGTCTGGCTCGTAGACTTCCGCGGCCGCAGCGCATTCAAGCTCGGCGACGGGCACGCCCCTGCGGCTGCGCCGGATGGCGAGCGCGTTCTATTCCTCCATGAGGGGAAAGTCTTCACCGTGGCTCCCCGCAAGGACGCCAAGGCCCAGCAACTCTTCCAGACCAGGGGTGCGGTCGGATCGCTGCGCTTCTCCCCGGACGGCAGGCAGCTGGCGTTCGTATGCGATCGGGGCGATCACAGCTTAGTGGGCGTCTACACGTTCGCGGACCGGACGCTGCAATGGATCGACGCGAGCTTCTCCTACGACTTCGAGCCGCGGTGGTCTCCCGACGGCACGCGCATTGCGCTCCTGCGCCTTCCGTGGACGCACGACGAGGTCGGAATTATTCCCCACCGCACGGGCTTCCCCTGGTCGATCCGCGTCGCGAGACTCGCCGACGGCAGCGTCAGTGAGATCTACCGTGCGCCGCGCGGTGCGGGCAGCGTGTTTCATGAGCTGAGCTCGCGTCAACAACTCTTCTGGTCCGGGGGCGAGCGGTTGGTATTCCCGTCGGAGAGCGACGGCTGGCTGCACTTCT
>DATHPT010000069.1:0-2887 GCA_035483615.1 Solirubrobacteraceae bacterium
GGCGAATATCGGCAGGTACACCTTCAGCGATGCTGCCGTCAGCTTGTGCGGCAACGTGGGGTTGGCCTGCTCCAGCTCGGCGAGGCTCTGGGCGGGATCCCTCAGCGTGTCCTCGTAGCCATGCACGGTCGCCGCCGTGAAATCCCGCACCAGCTGCGGGTCTGAGGCGATCAGCCGCCGCGTCGTGAACGCCACCAGGCCCGGATAGGGTGGCCCGCCCTGCTGAGCAAGCCCGAACACGGTGATCGGATGGCCGCTGACTGTGAGCGCCACACCGTCGTCGGGGATGAAGCCGGTGAACGCTGCGATCCGACCTGCCACGAGCGCCTGGGCCCCGTTGAAGCCCACCGTCACCACTTTCACCCGCCTAGGTTCCACACCGGCGTGGCGCAACTCGGTGTCGAGCACGGCCGTGTCGGATGGCACACCGGTGATGCCCACCGTCCTGCCCGCCAGGTCCGCGGGCGAGTGCAGGTGCTCCGATGCCAGCGCAATCAGTCCGCCGAGCGGGCGCTGCACCAGCGCCATCACCGCCTGGGCATCGCCGCCGTTGTCGATCAGGCCCGCAACGTCGCTGCCGTCGGCCAGCCCGAACTGGGCCTTGCCCGCATCGATCAGCTTCAGCGTTTCCTGCGTGGAGGTTGGCTGCACCACCTTCAGCTCGATGTTCTCATGCCTGTAGTAGCCGGCGGCCAGCGCCCTGTAGATACCCGCGTGCACCGCGTTGGGAGTGAAGTCGAGGATCAGCGTCGCCTTCGTCGGATGCGCCAGGGGCGCCGGCGCGACGTGCCCGGCGACGTCGGCGCCGGCGCTGAGGCCTGTGCTCGTGGCGGCGCCGGCAGCGGTGCTCGTGGCGGGAGCTGGTTTGGAAGAGGAGCCGCACGCGCACAGGCCGCTCGACAGGGCACATATCAGGGCGACAACCGCCAGGCGGTATCTTGCAATCACTTGAAGGGATCCTCTCAGGCGCAGATCGCGGGACAACATGCCCGCACGCTATCGGGCGAGCCGGTCCGCGAGCTGTACACGCCCGAGGACCTTCCCGCCGGCATCGGCGAGCCCGAGCAGGACCCGATCGGGCGACCCGGCTCCTACCCGTTCACCCGCGGCGTGTATGAGTCGATGTACCGCGGACGCCTGTGGACGATGCGCCAGTTCGCCGGCTTCGGCACCAGCGAGGAGACCAACGAGCGCTTCCACTATCTGCTCGACCACGGCCAGACCGGGCTGTCCACCGCGTTTGACATGCCCAGCCTGATGGGCCACGACTCAGACCACGCGCGCTCCTTCGGCGAGGTCGGCCGCGAGGGCGTCGCGGTCGACACGCTCGAGGACATGCGCACGCTGTTCGCGGGCATCGACCTCGGACAGGTGTCGGTGTCGATGACGATCAACGCCCCCGCGGCGATCATGCTCGCCTACTTCGTCGTTGCCGCCGAGCAGGACGGAGACGGAGCAGGTGGGGCGGTGGCGCCCGAGCTGCTTTCAGGCACGATCCAGGCAGACATCCTCAAGGAGTACATCGCCCAGAAGGAGTGGTGCTTCCCGATCGACCCCGCCATGAGGCTGTGCGGGGACATGATCGAATGGTGCACCCACCACATGCCGCGCTGGCACCCGATCTCGATCTCCGGCTACCACATCCGCGAGGCCGGCTCCACCGCCCAGCAGGAGCTCGCCTTCACGCTCAAGGACGGCCTCACCTATGTCGAGCAAGCTGTGCAGCGAGGGCTCGACGTGGACGACTTCGCCCCACGACTGTCGTTCTTCTTCAACGCCCAGATCGACTTCTTCGAGGAGATCGCCAAGTATCGCGCCGCCAGGCGCATCTGGGCGCGCGAGCTGCGCGAGACCTTCGGGGCGCGCAACGAGCGCTCGTGGCTGATGCGCTTCCACACCCAGACCGCCGGCGTCTCGCTGACCGCTCAGCAGCCGCTCAACAACATCGTGCGCACCACCGTCGAGGCGCTGGCGGGCGTGCTCGGCGGAACCCAGTCGCTGCACACCAACTCCTACGACGAGGCGCTGGCTCTGCCGACCGAGGAGGCGGTGCGGATCGCGCTGCGCACCCAGCAGGTGATCGCCCACGAGACCGGTGTTGCCAACACCGCCGATCCGCTCGGAGGCTCCTACTTCGTCGAGGCGCTGACCGACAGGATGGAGCAGCGCTGCTACGAGTATTTCGCCAAGATCGACGAGCTCGGCGGGATGGTGGAGGCGGTCAAGCGCAACTACCCTCAGCGAGAGATCGCCGACGCCGCGTTCACGTTGCAACAGGAAATCGACGCCGGCGAGCGTGTGGTGGTGGGCGTCAACCGCTTCACCGAGGGCGACGAGGGCGAGCCCGAGATCCTGCGCATCGACCCGGCCCTGGAACGCAAGCAGGTCGACCGCCTGCAGTCCGCCCGCGCCCGGCGCTCGGGCCTGGAGGTCGAGCGCGCTCTGGCCGAGCTGCGCACGAGCGCCGCGGGCGAGCGTAACCTTATGGACCCCCTGATCGAGTGTGCTCGCGCCGGTGCCAGTGAGGGCGAGATCGTCGAGTCGCTGCAGCAGGTCTTCGGTCGCTATACCGAGTCGCCGGTCTTCTGACGGGCTCCCGGCGGGCCTGGCTTCGCACCTGACTTCGCCGGTTTGTGCCTCGACTTCGCTAGTTCTTACGTATCCGACTTCGCTAGTTCTTAAGTTGATCGAGCAACTTTGCTCGCTGGGCCATGTTGTCGGGACGTTAGGGTTTTGTGAGCCGAGCACAACCTGAGATCCGCTCGACCGGGGCCCATAAGACCAATCGCATGCCGCGCAAACCCCACATCGACAACGCCGCCGTCAAACTGCACCTGCTGCGCAGGACGCTCGTGATGCTCGGAGCGGTGATCGTGGTCGGCTCGGT
>DATHPT010000070.1:0-4688 GCA_035483615.1 Solirubrobacteraceae bacterium
GCCGGTGTGGTCGCTCATTCTCTGGCCCTGCTCTCCGACGCCGGGCACATGCTCACCGACGCCGCCGCGATCGGCCTGTCGCTGGTCGCTGCTCGGCTGGCGAGCCGTCCGGCGAAAGGGGCCCTGACCTACGGCTTCAAGCGGGTTGAGATCCTTGCTGCACAGGCGAACGGGGTGACGCTGCTGATCCTTGCCGCGCTCATCATCTACGAGGCGATCCGTCGGCTGTTCAACCCGCCGCACGTGCAGGCCGGGCTGATCCTCGCCGTCGCTCTGATGGGGGTGGTGGTGAACCTCGCCGCAACCTGGAACCTGGCGCGGGCCAACCGGCAGAGCATGAACGTCGAGGGCTCCTTCCAGCACATTCTCACCGACCTCTATGCCTTCATCGGAACCGCCATCGCCGCCGGCGTGATCCTGCTCACCGGCTTTGAGCGCGCGGACCCGATCGTTTCGCTGTTCGTGGCGGCTCTGATGGTGCGCTCGGGGTATGGGTTGGTCAAGGCATCTGCACGCGTCTTCCTGGAGGCGTCGCCCAGAGGTCTTCATCCTGAGCGGATCGGTCGCGCGCTGGTGGGGGAGCCGGGAGTGGTCGAAGTTCACGACCTGCATGTCTGGGAGGTCACCTCCGGCTTCCCCGCCCTGTCGGCTCACGTGCTCGTCGGCAGCGAGAACGACTGCCACGCGGTGCGTCGCAGCCTTGAGCAAATGCTGAGCGACCAGTTCGGACTGGACCACACGACCCTCCAGGTCGATCACGAGCGCAATGAGCTGCTTGAGATCGAGATGCCAGAGCTTCGTCATTAGATCAGGTATGTCTTATATAAAGCAAGCCTGATACGATGTGCTTGTGAATGCATTCGAGATCCTGGGCGACCCGGTGCGGCGGCGTATCGTGGAGTTGCTTGCCGACGGCGAGCAGGCGGCCGGCGAGATCGGCGAGGTGATCCAGAGTGAGTTCGCGATCTCCCAACCGGCGGTGTCGGCGCACCTGCGCGTCTTGCGCGAGAACGGTTTCGCGTCGGTTCGCGCAGCGGGGGCGCGACGACTGTACGCGGTCGACTTCGAGCCATTGCAGCAGGTCGATCAATGGCTGCAGCCGTATCGACGCTTCTGGAATCAGCGGCTCGACGCACTCGGGGTCGAGATCACGCGTGGCAAGCGCGCGCGAAGCAAGGCACATGCCGCACCGAAAAAGTTGCACATCACCTCGAAAGAGAAGGAGGCATGAGCATGAGCGCAGATACGACGACCTACCACGAGCCGGAGCCGGAGCTTCGGGACAGAACGATCGCTGCCGGGGAGGCGAGGGTCGCGGTCTTCACGCGCACCTATCCGACGACCGTTGAGGATCTATGGGATGCCTGCACATCTCCGGAGCGACTGCGTCGCTGGTACGTTCCCGTTACAGGTGACCTGCGCGTGGGGGGTACCTTCCAACAGGTGAACATGGGCTCTGGCACGATCGTCATCTGTGAGCCGCCGCATCTGCTCAAGCTCTCACTGGGCAAAGGCGCAGATGAGATCGAACTGCGCCTCTCACCGGGGTCGGATGAGGGCACGGCGATGCTCGAGATCCAACATGCGACCACGCTCGACTCGCACGAGATCGGCGGGCAGCTCTACGACGCGATCTTCTGCATGGGCGGTGGCTATTACCCGCGTCTGCTGGCGCTCGACCTGCACCTGCGCGGCACGCTGCCTGAGGACTACGACAGCACGGCGTTTCACCTCAATGCCGAGATGCGCCCGACGATCGAGCGCGGAAGTACGGCGATGGCTGCATTGCTTGCAGAACGGGAGGGCGGGTGATGCTTCTCTAGACTGGGACACCATGGCCACCGTCAGCGTTCGTTACATCGTCGGCGATGTGGACGCCGCGATCGATTTCTACTGTCGTCATCTCGGCTTCCACGAGGACATGCACCCCGCACCGTCCTTTGCGATGCTTTCGCGGGGCGAGCTCCGTCTTGTCCTGAGCGCTCCCAGTGGAGCCGGCGGAGGCGGACAGGCGATGCCAGACGGCACGATGCCCGAGCCTGGTGGCTGGAATCGGTTCCAGCTCGAGGTTCCCGACCTCGATGCCAAGGTCCGCGAGTTGCGTCAGGTGGGCGTTCCGTTCCGTAACGACATCGTGACTGGGGTCGGTGGGAAGCAGATCCTGGCCGAAGATCCGTCTGGCAATCTCGTCGAGCTGTTCGAGCCGACTCGGCGCGAGGCATCGATGGCGCAATGATTTGACTGCCGGCTCGAGCCAAGTTGATCGGCATGGGTCTGATCCACGGTGGTTGCCCTACGAGTCAGTTTTGGTTTACACGCCGAAGAGCGGCCGGCCGAAGACCTCGTTCGTGAGTGGAGCGCCGAGGCTCGTGCAGCCATCGAGCAGGCCCTGAATTGAACGAGATGGCTCTGTGAACTGAGCCTGACCAAACTACGCCTGTGCTCTTGTATGCGCCAAGAGATCGCCGTATCGGCAGGAGGTAGGAGTGCGTTGCTGGGTTGAGCTGGCCTGCCTGTTGTGCAGGGCTTCCATAAGGGAGTACGGTAGATGCACATATTCGAGGAGGGACCCAAATGGCTGTAGGCATCAGACTCAAGTTCGCCGGTGGGACGCAAGAGAATTACGACGCTGCCCATGGGGTGATGGAGATCGACAGCAACCCTCCTGAGGGGATGATTGTGCATTCGGCCGGACCGGTCGATGGTGGTTGGGGCGTGATCGATTTTTGGGAGTCGCGTGAGGCATTCGACAATTTTGTCGGCGAGCGGCTTGTGCCCCGCCTTCACGGGCTCGGCGATCGGGGGTTTCCGAACCCGCCGGATGTGAAGGAGTTCCCGGTACACAATCTCCAGATCCGGTAGTAGCGGCAGCCGAGGGAGGGTGGGCTAAACGCAGTGGATCCGGCTGGGGAACCCTATCCAGTCGGATCAGCACAGCTACGCGGAAGGCCAGAACCTCACGATGCCCATGGGAATGCGTCGGTCACAAGCCTAACCAACGGGTTCAGCAGAAAGATCGAGAACCACATAGCCGCTGCATCCGCGGGCGCTACCCCAGCTGGTCGCGGCGGCGTGTCAGATAGGCGGTCTCGGCGGTGTTGCCCGCCAGCTCGATGGCCCTGTCGTATGCCGCGCGTGACTTCTGACCGCAGCCCAGCCGGCGCAGGAGGTGGGCGCGGGTCGCATGGTAGGCGTGATAGCCGGCCAGCTTGTCCTCGAGACCGTCGAGGGTCGCCAGCGCCACCTGTGGGCCGTCGAGCTCGGCGACCGCGATGGCCCGGTTGAGGGTGACGATCGGCGAGGAGTCGAGGCGAACGAGCTGGTTGTAGAGGGCGAGGACCTGCAACCAGTCGGTATCGCGGACATCGCGGGCGGAGGTGTGTACAGCGTTGATCGCCGCGAGGATCTGGTAGCGACCCGGGGCCACCCCGGCGGCGGCAGCAGCCAGGCGCTCGCGCACCAGTCCGTGACCCTCGGCTACCAGCGCCGCGTCCCAGGCCCCGCGGTCCTGCTCGTCGAGGGCCACCAGTTCACCGAGCGCTGAGACCCGGGCTGTGCGGCGGGCCTCGGTGAGCAGCATCAGCGCGAGCAGCCCGGCTACCTCGCCGTCTTGCGGCAGGAGGCCGCGGATCAGGCGCGTGAGCCGGATCGCCTCCGCTGTCAGATCGTGGCGCACGGGATCGGTGTCGGGGCCACTCGCCAGGTAGCCCTCGTTGAAGACGAGGAAGAGGACGGCGAGAACGCCTGAGACGCGTGCCGGGAGATCCTCCGCGGAGGGCACCCGATAAGGGATGCGAGCTGCCTTGATCTTGTCCTTTGCTCGGGTGATGCGCCGCCCCATGGTGCTCTCCGACACGAGGAAGGCACGGGCGATCTCGGGCACGGTCAAACCGCCGACCATGCGCAGCGTCAATGCCACGCGGGTCTCCATCGCGAGAGCCGGGTGACAGCAGGTGAAGATCAGGCGGAGCCGCTCGTCCTCGACGGCGCCGAGAGGCTCGGGCGGGTCGTCGTCGTGCAACATCTGAGCCTCCTTCTGCTTGTCCTCGCGCTTGTGCTCGCGCCGGAGCCGGTCGATGGCATTGCGCTTGGCGGTGGTGGTCAGCCAGCCGCCGGGGTTGGGCGGTACGCCGTCGGTGGGCCACCGCTCGACTGCCGTCACAAACGCCTCGGCTGTCGCCTCCTCGGCGATGTCGAGGTCGCCGAAACGCCTGGTCAGGGCGGCGACCACCCGCGCCCACTCCTCTTGCTGGGCTTGGGTGATCGCCGCCCGGACGACGAGCACGCTCACAGGAACGGCCGCACCTCGATCTTGCGGTTGCAGGCCTTCGACCCCTCGGTGGCGAGCTTGAGCGCCACATCGAGGTCGGGAGCCTCGATGATCCAGAAGCCCGCGACGTACTCCTTGGACTCCACGAAGGGCCCGTCGGTGATCACCACATCGCCACTCAGGTTGTCGATGACGGTGGCTGGGTCGGGCGACCCGAGGCCGCCGGCGAACACCCAGTACCCCTCGGCCTGGAGCCGCTCGTTGAACACGTCGATGGCAGCGTCCTCCTTCGGGGTGTCAGGGCCGGTGCCGTCGTCGATCACAGAAACCAGATATTGCATCTCGGATCATCTCCTGTCAGTCGGGGGGTGGCCCCTTGTGGACCGCCGTTCACCCCTTCTACGATCACCTCTGCCCC
>DATHPT010000071.1:0-6464 GCA_035483615.1 Solirubrobacteraceae bacterium
CGGCCGGGTAGCCGGCGAAGTGGACCACGCACACGGCCTTTGTGCGCGGAGTGATGCGGCGCTCCACATCCTCAGGGTCCAGGTAGGGGCGCTCCCGTGAGGCGATCTCCGCGAACACGGGGGTCGCGCCGCAGTACAGCACGGCCGCGGCAGTGGCGGCAAACGTGAACGACGGCACGATCACCTCGTCGCCCGGGCCGACCCCGGCGGCGAGGTAGGCGAGGTGCAGCGCCGCCGTGCAGCTGGAGACTGCCACCGCATGGCGCACGCCGAGCTGAGCCGCAAAGGCCTCCTCGAAGGCGGCCGTGCGCGGGCCCATCGTCAGCCAGCCCGAGCGCAGCGTCTCGGCGACCGCCTGCAGATCCTGCTCCTCCAGGCGCAGGTCGAACAGCGGTAGCTCAGGGAATGTTTCGGTAGCGGCCATCGAAGGGGTCGCCAAACTCGCCGGTGTCGAGCGCGCCGATTACCTCGGCAATGCCGTCGGGCACGGTCATCAGCGTCTCGAAGCCGAGCGTCGCACGGATCTTGTCGAAGCTGACCTTGTAGTCGCGTGGGTCCTCGTCGCGGTGCACATAGGAGACCTTGCCACGATCGATCTGCTTGCCGATCTCCTGCACCAGGTCGAGCTTGCGATAGTTCTCACCCGAGCGCCCGGCATTGAAGACTTCGCCTGAGACCTGCTCGATCGAGGTCTGAAGCACCGTGTGCACGGCGCGGGCGGCGTCGCGGACGTGAATGTAGGGACGCCAGAACTGCTCGCCGAAGACTTCGAGCTCGCGGTCGGCCCACAGTTCGCGCGTGAACTCGTTGACCGTCAGGTCGAAGCGCATCCGTCGCCCGACCCCGTAGACGGTCGCGAAGCGCAGGCAGGTCGGCGCCAGGCCATTGCCGTCGCCTCCCAGGATCAATTGCTCCATGCCGACCTTCTGCTCGGCGTACAGCGACACGGGTCGCAGCTCGCCCTGCTCGGTGATCGGCACGTTCGGATCGGCCATGCGCCCGTAGTTGGAGCAGGTCGAGGCGAACACGAGGCGCTGCACCCCGGCGGCGCCTGCGTCGGCGACGAGCGCGCGCGTGGCCTGCACGTTGACCTCGTCGGAAGCCTGCGGGTCGCGGGCGCATGCGGGATCGCCGACAATCGCGGCGAGATGCACGACGGCGTCTGACCCCTCGAGCGCGCGCCTGCGCGCATCGGCGTCGCGGATATCGGCCTCGATCACCTGCACGCCGGCGTCACTCTGCTCGGCGGCTATGTCCTGCTGGCCGTGCAGGAGCGAGTCGAGCACACGCACGTCACGGCCGCCCTCAAGCAGCTCCCTGACGAGCATCGCACCGATGTAGCCGCTGCCGCCTGTGACGAGAACGGTCTGTTTGTCTGTGGTCATATCGCTAGCGTATCCTTCCGGCGCCCTGGGGTATGCGTCCGAGACCCTGAGCGGGCGACCTGTGCTCATCGGGGGCTTCGTCGTAATAGCTCTGCACGTCGCCGGCCTCGCCGAGACCCGTGATGACGAGCCCCATCGGCTTCACCCGCCGCTGGGCGATGATCGCGCGGGTGCGCCGAATCTCCTCGCGCGTCGTCTGATAGGCGCGGGCCACGATCAGCGCCGTGTCGATACGGGGATTGTCGAGCATCGTCTGGGCGTCGGCGAGCCCCAGGATCGGAGGCGCGTCGAAGATCACGAGCCGGTTGGAGGACAGCAGGTCGTCGATCACCTCATCCATCTCCGCGCTGCGCAGCAGCTCGGCGGCATTCGGCGGCGTGGGTCCGCACGGCAGCACCGACAGGCTCGGAAGCTCAGGGACCGGATGCTGCACCACCTCGGCAACGGGGCGACCGTCGATCACGGCGGTCGTGAGGCCCGCGGTGCCCTGCAGGGAGAAGTGTTGGGAGAGAGTCGGGCGGCGCAGGTCGGCCTCCACCAGGATCACGGTCTGGCCTGCCAGAGCGACGGCGCGAGCGAGATTCACCGCCACAGTCGTCTTGCCCTCGCGCGGCGCCGCGCTGGTGAGCAGCACGGCATGAGCTTCCCCGGCCATCGTCGAGAAGGCGATCGTGCTGCGCAGGATGCGGTATGGCTCGAAGCCGGCGGAGTGCAGATCTTCCCTGCGGGAGGAGAAGGATGCCGGCGGCACCACCACCAGCGTGCGCAGCCCATAGGCGGCCTCGAACGCCTCCACGGTCTTCACACGGCGATCGAGCAGGTCGACGAGAAATGCCAGTCCGAAACCGAGCAGCAGTCCGAGGATCGCGCCGACGAGCGCGTTGCGCTTGGGCTTCGGGGACGATGCGCTCTTCGGGACCTGAGCCGTGTCCACGACGCTGGCTTCGCCTGTCTGCACAGCCTCGAGCGCGATCACTTTCTGCAGCGCGTCCTGGAGCTGAGCTCGATCCGCGGTTGCGGTCGGCGGGAGCTTTTCCAGGCGTTCCCGCAGAAGCTTCTCTCCCTGGCTGACCTGCGCCAGCGCGCTGCGCTGGCGGTAGGCGACGTACTGCTCGGCGAACGCCGTGGCGATCTGTGCGGAGCGCTGCGGACTCGAGTCCTGCGCCTTGATGTCGATCAGATTCGAGTTGGGCTCGGCACTGGCGGTCACCTGGCCAAGCAGTTCTTCGGTGGACTCTTCCAGTTTCAGCGAGCGGTTGACCGCTTCGGCGACAGGGTTGGAGGTCACCAGCAGCAGCGCCGTCGCTGCCTGGGTCTCCGAGTTGGAGTTCGTCGCGGCGCCGTTGAGGACCACGTTGTTGAGCTGCGAGGAGGTTTCCAGGACGACCTTCGAGGTCGCCTGGTACTGCTTGTGCGAGGCCAGCGACAGTATGACCGCGAGGATCATCGTGATGAGCGCGGTCAACACCACGATCCACCAGCGCTCGCGCAATACGCGCCAAGCAGCCAGGAGGCCAGCGCCGCCTGAGCTCTCAGCGCCAGCGTCGGGGGCACTCATCGACTCATCGTATCTAGGTTCTCTGCGGCCCTGGACGATCCTTCTAGACGGGCCGCGGCCAGCAATCCGACAAGCGCTCCGGCGAGAGGCGTCAGGCGCGGGTCGACGCCGGTGAAGCTCGCTGTCGCCTCTGCAACTGCAAGCCCGAGCGTGGCCCCGGCGATCGCGATCGCGCCCAGCCTCACCGTCGGATCGCCATGGGCTCTCCAGACCCTGATTCCTTGCCAGACGATGCAGGCAAGCAGCGCGAGATATGCGATCAGGCCCAACAAGCCCATCTTCATCCACCACCACAGAACGGCCATGTGCACGTACTGCTGGCCGCCTTCGTACTGGACGCCAAGCGGATAGCGCTGTGTCCAGGGCACGCCGAAGCCAAGCCCTGTGAGCGGCGCTTCATCCAGATCGGCAAGCACGTTGTGGCGCTCGTCGAGCCTGTAGCGGTCCTCGACGTTGGCCTGCAGGCTCGACGGGGACAGCGACTGCACGCGCTTTGCCAGCGGACCCTGCGTTTCGGCCAGCAGGCCGCTCGAGATGCTGATCCACAGAGCTCCCGCAAGGATCGCGAGCGCCGGCAGGATCAGGCGGCGTTGGGTGCGTCCGCTGCAGACCACGAACACCGCCGGAGCGCTCGCGATCGCCGCCAGCCAGAAGCTGCGGCGGTAGGAGAGGATCAGCGAGAGCAGCACGATCACTCCCCCCCAACGCGTCCAGCGAGGAGTGCGGATGCCCGAGGCGAAGGCCGCCACCAACGCAAGTAGATAGCCGAGCGAGAGCCAGTTGGTGGTCGCCTCGTAGTAGCTGATCACCGTGTTGCCGAACGTGCCTCCGAGCTGTTCCCCGGCACCGGTCAGGACACCGAGGATCCCTCCGAAGGCCTTGAAGACGATCAGCGCCGCGAGCCAGCCGAGCGCGCGGCGCAGCGCAGCCGTGTCACGGATCACGTTGACCACCAGCCACGGCATCACGAGCAGCGGCGCCACGAGCCGCAGCTGCTCGCTGATCGTTTTCCAAGAGCCGCCGTCGGCGCGGCCTACGACACAACCCACGAGGCACGCGGCGGCAATCAGGGCGAGTGGGAGACCGAAGTGCCGAGGCCCAAGCGGCATACGCTCTCTGCGCAGCGCATCGAGCACCACAGCCAGCACCGCCAGCAGGGTCATCAGCTCGATCGGCGTCAGATGGCCGGGAAGCGGATCGTGGATCTGCGAGTCATAGAAGCCCAGCACATTGGGCGTGCTCTGCTCGACGACGATCGCGTAGACGATCGGCATGGCGACCGCAAGCGCCGGTCGCGTCGCGATCAGCACGACGGCGGCCAGCAGAGGGGGAATCGCAAGCGCAACGAGCCCGTAGCGGCGCGCCAGCAGCGCCAGCAGCGCGATCAGGACCGCTGCCACCGCCACCCACAGCGCCTGCGACCTGCTCGGCGCTCGTGGCCACTCCCGCAGGCCGGCTGGGCCTCCGAGGTGCCACTGCTTGCTCCGAGCGGAGCTCATCGCTGCGAGCCTAGCCGGTTTCGCCTGATGTACCGGCGAAACGGGGCTCGCCAGTACATACACTGATCGTGATGGCAACCTTGATACCGGAGTTCGCGGCCGGCAAGTTCACGGCCGAGACCCCGGCTCCGACGTGGTGGCCGATTCGCCGTCGTCTGGAGATCGCCGCGGAGTGGGCGCGCAGCCCGGTACTCGACGTGGGCGCAGGGACGGGCTGGCTTGCGCTGCACCTGCTGGAGTGGGGGTACGAGGTCACCGCGTCGGACTACGACCCAACCGCCCGCGCCAACTTCCAGGCAAACGCCGCAATCGTCGGCCGTGAGGTCGAGGTCGGCACAGAAGACGTATCTCGGCTCGGCTATGCCGACGGGCAGTTCGCCTCGCTGTTCTGCATCTCGGTGCTGTCCTACGTCGAGGATCTGCAGGGCGCCCTCGACGAGCTCGCACGCGTTCTGCGCCCCGGCGGCATCGCGGTGATCGGCTGCCTGAACGCCTATGGCAGCTACGCGTTCCTGAACGACCGCGACCCCCGCACCCTCTTCCGGCGCAACCGCTTCCGCGACGACATTCGCCAGGACGTTGAGCACTTTCACGGCCCGCGCTGGTGGAAGCGAGAATTCGCGCGGCGCTTCACGGTCCTCGAGATGATTCCCTTGGAGGTGTTCTCGCCCCTGATCGCCAAGCTCGCCGGCTACGACGTCGATCCACGTCTCACTCATGCCGACGTCCGCCTGGCCGCGCACCTGCCGAAGGAGATCGCCTCGGAGGTCATCTACATCCTGCGCAAGTGAGTGCTCGTCAGACGCTCAATGAGCACAAGCCAGTCGGCACGGAAGCGCTCGAGGCTGTTGTGCTCCAGAACGTACGCTCGGGCTTCACGCATCAGCCCGCTGGTGTCGGCGCCTTGCAATCCGCGCAGGCGCCTGGCGATATCCGAGACCTCGGGCTTCACGCACAGCGCCTCATAGCCAGGGAGCTCCCTGAGCAGGGTGCGGGTCCAGCCGACACGGGTGGTCACCACCGGCGTGCCGCACGCAAGCGCCTCGAGGATCACATAGCTGCAGGCCTCGTAGCGAGTGGGGAACAGCACGCAGTCTGCGGCCGCATAGGCATCGGCCAGCTTCGCCGGCTCGAGCACGCCCAGCTGTCGCGCGCCGGGGATCGCACGGGCGCCCGCGTGCAACAGCTCCCAGCCGCTGGCAGCACAGCTCTCGGCCAGCAGGTCGGCTCCCTTGCGGTACTCGGGCCGACCCACGAACAGCGCATAGCTGGCCTCGCCGTCGAGCCCCAGGCGCATACGGGCCTGCAGGCGCTCACGCGGGGCAAAGGTCGCGGTGTCGACGCCGTTGGGGATGACGCTGGCAGCGCGATGGCGGTAATAGCGAGCGGTCTCCTGTGCGGCGCTCTCAGAGACCACCGCCAGATGCCCGGCGCGACAGGTTGTGGCCTCCAGCGGCCAGTAGGCGAACAATCGGCGCAAGAAGTCGCGCCGCGGAAGGCTGGGGCGCGCCGCCAGGATCTCGGCAGCCGAGGTGCCATGGAACACCTGTACGCGCGGGACTCCGCGCGGGGCGCCGAGTCCGAGGAAGCCGTTGCCCACGATCAGGTCGGGGTGAGGGTCGGCTGCCCTGACTGCCTGGGCGGTGGAGAGCGACCACAGCAGCGGCGAGCCGCCGAGGCGGAACGTCCAGCGACCCGGCTGGCGGGTGGGCCCGACGATGCTCGTGCGCCAGCCCTGCTCTTGCAGAACCTCGCTGAGCAGCCAGCAGAAGCGCTCCACGCCACCGGCGTTGCCCTCAGGCACCGGCGACATCAGGACGGCGTGCCTCGGAGTCGTCATAGGAGTCCGATCAGCGTGTGAGCAGGCCGCCGAGGGCCGCGCGCGCACGTTTCAGTCGCGCGCGTGTGAAGCCCGTCAGCGTGAGCTTGACGCGATCGGCGACGAATGAGAGCTGCCCGAGCGTCGGGCTCTTGATATGGCCCTGCTCGACCAGCCAGCTGCCGTGGCGGCCAAGGAACTGC
>DATHPT010000072.1:0-17274 GCA_035483615.1 Solirubrobacteraceae bacterium
GTCCTGTGGTGGCTTTGTGGCGGTCATCATGGTTATTGACCGTGAGCGGCCGAAAACGGCCAAGCAAATTTTGGAGTCGGGCCATAAGCCCAATAACGAGCGGGCGATTTGAGATGTCCGCAACCGTCGTCTGCCGGGCGAAGGACACGCCGGATCGCCGACAGACCTTGCGAGATTCGCGCAGTCAAGAGCTACGACGACCCGGCGTCGCCGGTGTTGAGAACCGGCTAGAGCGATAGACGGTCCATGCACAGCGCAGCGCGACTCGCGAACACGAAATCGCCGCAGCGATGGATCAACCCTGCGGCATGCAAGGACGCGACCGCGTCAGCCGTGGCAATCGTCTCCCCCACCTCGCCTTCCACCTCCTGCACAGACCACGGTCGCTGATCGTTCGGCCGCAGCAGCAGCCCGAGGACCGCTTTCTGTGACCGCTCGTCCTCTTCGCTTGGGTTATGGCTAGTCTCGTCCTGCATGGGAAGGTCCTTCCTTTCCTTGCCACGCCCCGGGCAGTTCGCGCTGCGCCGGGGCACTGATTTATAAAACCCCACGGTTTATATCCCGTGGACAATAGAACGTCAAGCGGACAGGCTCCCCCGCAATGCGACCGCGCTCCCCCGCCCACGCCGCCTTCGGGCGCGCCATCCGCGAGCTACGGGAGGAGCGGGGTATCTCCCAAGAGGCATTCGCACTTAAGTGCGGGATCGACCGCTCGCACTACGGCGGCATCGAGCGCGGCGAACGCAACCCAAGCCTCAGCACCGTCTTCAAGATCGCCGACACCCTCAGCGTCCTGCCGTCTGCCATACACATACGCGCCGAGCAAGGCCGACGGCCGGCCCGCAACTCGTAGCCACCCGCTGCTGCACATCAGCCAAGCGATCCCGACCCCGCACCACTCGTTGCATGCGCAACAGCGCGTCCGGGGCGCCGCACAGACTAGATGCACGGCAGTGCGAGGACACAGCGATTGCTGTGTCGCAACGGCAATCGCGAGTGGCCGCCGGGGCGCTATCGGCACGAGCTGCAAAGCCGTATAGACAGCGCGACGGATCGACCCTTGAACTGGAGATTTCGAGCAAAGCTCGAACGTTGAAGGCTTATCCCTCTTGATCTCCAACGCGGTCGAGAACTTCGTACTTCGCGTCGCGGAGGTCGAAGGCGGGCTTGGTGCCCTCCAACACGTCGATGATCAGTTGCGTGATGGTCGGGTCCTCGATCGCCCCGGTCGTGTACGTCACGCGATTGCCGTTGGCCTTGTCGATGCTCGCGTGGATCACCTGGTCGGCGTCGCATACGACGGCCAGGTTGGGGTTGTGGGTCACGAGGATGATCTGCCGCCGCTGCTTGGCATGCTTGACGGCCGGCACGAGCAGCTCCGCGATCGTCTCGTTGTCCAAGTTCTCCTCCGGCTGGTCGATCACGAGCGGCATGTCCTCGCGGTCGATGAGGAGGTAGAAGATCAGCAAGAGCGTCCCGCGCTCGCCGGGCGAAAGCTGATCCAGGGGCTTCCCGCGCCACAGCAGCTTGAAGCGCGGCTTCAGGTACTCCAAGCCAAACAGGAAGTCGTACAGCTCCTCAAGCGTCGCGCTGCGCATCAACTGATCGGTCACGTCCATAGGCGGGTGGGGGTCATTTCTCACGTCGGAAGCAAGGTGCTCGCCAAGGTCTTTCAGAAAGTCGGAGACCCCATCTGCGGTCGAGAAATCGTGCTTCTTGATCAATGCGCGCAGCCGTTCACGCCCGTCATGCTCACCTTGGAAGCTGCCCCGGCGCCGCTGGTCGATCACGTCAAGGATCGCGTCCTCTAGTCCTTGGACGGCGATTACGGCATCGAAGGAGAGCTCGCTCGCTTCCTCGGCCACCGGATGCTCCGTGGCGAATACTTGGACGGGTCGATAGAGGTCACGGTAGGAATCGAGAAGCTTCGACTTGGCAGCGAAGATCTCGCGGACCAATTGATCACGCTCCTGACGCTTGGCCGACATCCGGTCGGGAAGGGTCTTGAACTCAGCCACCTTCGCTTCGAGGCCCTTGACCGATGTCGGCTCCTTCTCAGTGCCGATGATCGTCGCCTCCTCAGCTTCCCAGCGAGCGAACGCGCGCAGATATTCCTGGTGGAGTCGCTGAGGCTCGGCGAGCTTCTTGCGAAGCGCATCGGCGCGCGCCGACTCCTGCTGTCGCTTATTCGCGTCTGACCCTTCGCGCTCAACATCGAGCGCAGCACCGATGGATGCGATCTCCCGGCTGAGTTGAGCGTGCCTCTTCTGGAGTTTGGCGGTCTCAGTGTCGAGGGTTACGAGCTTGCTGGGGTCCAACTCGAGCAGCGCCGCATCTTGCATGCTCTGCTCGTAAAACTCCTTCACGGTCGTCTGGAGGTTTCCGATACGAGCGATGACACGGTTGAGCGCGACGAGGCGCCGCTTTGCGAGTTCTTCCCTCTCGCGGAGACCCTTGGTGCTCTGATCGAGCTTCTCGATCTCGGCAACAGCCTTAGCCAGATCCGTTCCCACCTGCTCGGCCTGCGGGTCGATGACAGCCTGCTTACTCGGATCCTTGACTACGGCGGGCTTAGCCTTGCGGTGAGCCTCTAGCTCAGCTCGGCGCTGGGCGAGCTCAGCCTCAAGGCGCCGGCTCGCCTTCTGGGAGCTCGCGCGGCGTAGCTCCACATATTCACGGTTCAGCTGCGCAAGTTTCTTACGGAGCAGCTGGATGCTCGCTTCCGTCTCCTCGGTCGTATGACGGAACAGCTCTTCCAGGGACGTGTAGCCGAGCCGATCCGCTCGCGGAACGTGGGAGAAGATGACGGCTTCCAGCTCTCGGTCGAAGAGGGTCGGCGTCGACGACTCCTGGATCTCAGCGCAGATCTTCTCAAGGTAATTCTGCGGGATGTGCCTGACGCGTTCGGGGAGCGAGGCGTCGCTGCGAGCATCAAGCTTGCGTGTCTCAGATTCTCCAGACCTCCACTGGAGCGTGGCGTCGAACCGGCGGCCGAGGTCACTCCTCGGGTTCAGGAACCGATCTGGAGTAAGGAACGAAAAGTCATCGGCGGTGTGAGCGTCGCCGAGAAGACCAATCACATCGGAGAAGGCGCTCTTGCCGCTTCCCTTCTTCCCTATCACAGCAACGAGCCCTGCGTTCAGAGGAACCGAGCCCGAGAACCATTCGCCGTCCTGCCCGATTGTGGCATCTCGGTTGAAGGAGATCTCCTCAATCGACTTCGTTGCCGCAGCTCGGATCCGCTGTAGAGCCGGAGGCTCAGTCCCGATGTAGACGCGGTCCTCCGGCTCGTGGCAGAGCTGCACGAGACCATCGAACGTAGGGTCCGCGCGCACCCAGAGGAGCCGACCCTCATCGAACATGAACAGTCGGTCGGCGCTGTGTGCATCGGATCCGTGGATGCAGGGCTTGCGGCCCTTGAACTCGTCTTCAAAACTCGCCACCGACTCGGCCTTCTGGCCGAGTGCGAAGGCACGGGTACCGGGACTAGAGGAGAACAGCATGTGCGACTTCTGGATGAGGACCTTTCGCGTGTTGTGGCCCTGCCCGTCCCACGAGATATCGGAAAGGTCCTCGTCGGCGACGGCCACGAACAGATAACTCCGCTTGAAGGATTTGTTCTCGTTGAGAGCCTTCGAGATCTCGACGTGTGACACGGTTGCCTGGCTCATGCCGACCTCAAGATTGGTGCGTCCTGCGAAAGGCGCATGCTCCGCCTTCAATCGCTCACCGAACTCGTCAAGGTTGGGGAGCGTCAACGGCTTCCGGGCATCCTGGTTGGCTGGTTCAGACTCCGACGTGAAAAGGAGCCGATGCAGGAAGTTTTCCTCAATGTGGCGAGGATCCACATCATCAGAGAAGATGACGTGGACGTTTATGCGGGAGTCCTGTTTGCCAACTTGAACAAGGTCGTTGAGACGGAACTCCACGTTCGCGAGCAGGCGGATCCGCTGCGCCTTCGCGGCAAGCTCCGCACCAAGCAAATCCGTGAGGCGTTTCGGGTCCTGCTGAAGTGATCGAAGCCGCTTGTAGCCGTCGATCATAAAGTAGTCGGTAACGCCGATCACAGCGATCTTCTCAGCGACCGCGCGCTCAAAGAGGGTCGTGGCGTAGGCGTCGAAGTCCTGCCCAAAGCCGTTTTTGAGCGCAGACAGGGGCGTGTGGACCTGGAGGTCCCATCGCCGCCATTCAGACCCACGCGGGAATTCGATTTGTTTGGCTTTCTGACTCATCAGTCCGTGAGGACTTGAGCCTAACGAGTCGCCCCACCGACATCCCGCTCGGCAGACGCGAGCCTTGACCGCCCACGGATTCGCGCGGGGCGGTTTCGTGGGCGGTCCAGCCAAGAACAGTCTCGGGGCGGCCGGAGCGCCGTCGTGCCTCTCGCTCTCCGAATCCCTGATCCCAGAGCCAATTCAAGCCCCAGGACGCCCCTAGCCCTCACCAGCAACCAACAAGAACCTAATCGGGAAGACAGAGCCTGCATCTACGATCGCCCGGCTGCCAGCTGAACGTGCCGTCCGTTCGCGTCCGACAAGAGATTGACGCCGCCGACCGCGTCCCGTACGCTCCGACAATTGCTACCAACTTGCTACCAAACCACGGCTGCTAGGCCGTAATTCCCGTGCTCCAGAGCCAAATCCAACGATGGGCGATACTGGGCTCGAACCAGTGACCTCCGCCTTGTCGAGGCGGCGCTCTCCCAGCTGAGCTAATCGCCCTGGGAGCCGGAAAGCCTATCAACGCTCGTCGCTTTCAAGCGTAGAACCCGAGCGCAGCCTCGTGACGCTCGGGTCCCACGTGGATGGCTCAGGGAACGATCAAGACCGTCTGCCCTTCCCCACCGGTGGAAGGGGCTGACCCAACCCCACCCACACCTTCGGAGCCTTCATTCGATTCGTACTGGTAGGGGCTTGCTTCGGAAGACCCCCCTTCAGCAGCTTCGCCAGATTCGTATGGCCTCGGAGAGCCGTATGGCGATTCTCTTTCCGGTGATTCGTTTTCGCGGGGCGAAGATTCGCCGCCTGACGGGCCTGCTGGGGCCGCGCCGCGTTCAGTCTGGTCTTGACTCGATGTCCCTCCCCCGGCCTTGATGGTCTTGATGACTTCGGCGACCTTGTTGGAGGAGATCGCAAAGCCGACCCCTGTGCTGCCTGGCTGCGAGCCTTCGACGCTCGCCGCGTCGCTGGCGATCTGGGAGTTGATCCCGATCAGGTCGCCCTGGTCGTTTAGCAGCGGTCCGCCGGAGTTACCGGGGTTCAGAGCAGCGTCGGTCTGAATCGCGCCTTCGATCTTCGCGCCGTCGGGAGCGGATATTTCACGGTCGAGGGCCGACACGATGCCCTTGGTAAGGGTCTCGTCGAGTCCGTAGGGATTGCCTATCGCATAGACGGCATCACCAACCTGAACGGAGCTCGAGCTAGCCATTTTCAGCGGGGTCAACCCTAGCCCCGACGCGTCGATCTTGATCAGTGCGAGATCGCTGTTGGCATCCTGGCCAACGAGGGTCGCAGTACGGGTCACGTTCGAGGACTTGCCGGGGCTGACCGTCATGCTCGTCGCTTCAGAGATCACGTGATTGTTGGTGAGGATCAGACCTTCGTTGTTGAGCACGACTCCGGTGCCGGTGTCTTCTCCCTCTGAGGTCACGGCCTTGATTGAGACGACCCCGCCTGAATCGTGCTGGTAGATCTGGGTGGCAGTAGGCGTGGTGGAGGAGACCTCGCGTCTTGTACCGCCATTGGTAGATCCTTTTGCTGCGACTCCGACCGTCGCCGCAGATACGCCATTACGGGCGCTGGAGCCACCAGAGTCGACGAAGAACACGCTCGCGCTCGCTGCTCCCACGAGCGCGGCAACGGCTATGGCTAGAAACATGCGCTTCACTGGTCACCTCCGGTTGGGGATGATCAGCAGTGTGCTCGGCTGCTCTGTAGGGACGCTAACGCTTGCTGAAATTGCTCCTAACGGGCGGCGAAACGCTTGATAAGGAACGCACGGCGGGTGGACGAAGCATGTACGCCTGACGTCTCACGACTGCTACCAAAGCTGTGTGAGGGTGTGGGCCGGCGAGCGTCCCTTGCTAGGTACCCAAACGTATTCCTCCGATACCGGCCTACGTATTGCAGTTTGCAGCGCCGCGTTTTTAGATGATGGGTGCGGCATGGTGCTCGCTCAGTAGTGCGGCAAGCTCGGGAATGGTCAGCCAGGGTGTCTTGCGGTGCACGATTCGGTGGCAGTTAGAACAGAGCAGCGCCAGGTCTGAAAGGCGGGTACGCGAGTGTGGCTTGAGGTCCTTGACTGCGACCGTGTGATGACACTCGATGAATCCTTCGCCTCGCTCGCCATAGCGTTCGCCAAAGTCGAACCCGCATGCCTCGCACGCGATGTAGCCGTGTCTTTCCACGGCCCGCTTCTTCTTAGTCGTCACCAGCTTGCGATTGCGCTCCCGCTGTCGATGACGGACGGTCAGCAACCGGCCCTCGGGCGCATCCACGTCCTCCTCGTCGTCTGACACGAGCACAGGTTCGGAAGCGCCCGACTCGATATCGGCGACGATTGACGCAGCCGTCGCAGCTAGCCGAACCGGATCGTGGGCAAACTCCTCCCAGACCTCGGCGTCACCCGTCCCACCATGAGGGAATCCATCGGTTGGGTCATTCGGATCGATGGCAACGAAGTTATGGAGCTTGTAGGACACCGCCTTCTCACTCCGGAACTTCGGATCGGCGGTGAGCTCCCGTTCTATAGGCAGGGCACGCAGTAGTTCGCTGACTTTGTGGCGCGACTCAACCGGTGCGGCCTTACCTATGCGTATGTAGAGGTCGAGGGCAAGGATCAACTCGTCGCGGAGCCAAGCCCGGCGTCGCGGGCGTGCCATCTCGCTGACTCTAACCGAGGCGACCGACAGTGTTGCTTGTCCAGGTTCGGAACCTTTCGAGCCATTCCTTGGGCGGGTTCTCAACCCGCTCCCGCCCTCTCTAGGCTCCAAACCGAGGTTGGCCCAATACGCCGGCCTCGACCGATCTGCGACTTCGACGGGCGCACCCACGCCGATTTGAAAACTCTCGGAAACTACCTTAAAGGCGACGACCGGAGTCGAACCGGTGTAGACGGCTTTGCAGGCCGCTGCGTAGCCACTCCGCCACGTCGCCACGGGACCCCTTAGCCTAGCGGTCGCTCCCTCGGGAAGCAGCCCTCACCCACGATCCCAGCAGTCGAGGGGCATCCACGGTTGACACTCGAGCAGCCGGGTAGTTAACCGCACACGGCGATCGCGACTCGTGTTTTGCGATCTCCACCGACAGTCTCGACGGGAGGGAACCATGCCGCCAGCGACCCTCAGGCTGGAATTGAAACGCGATCTGCAGGCGCCAGCCATCGCGCGGGCTCTCACGGGCGGGCGCTGTGATCGGCTGGAGATCAGTCCAGCGCAGTGCCAGAACCTGGTGCTGCTCGTCTCAGAGATCGTCAGCAACGCCGTCCTGCACTCCCAGGCCCCCGCCGATACGCCGATCGTGCTCACCACAACCGTTACCGAGGAGACGATTCGAGTCACGGTGACCGACACCGGGAAGGGCTTCGTCCCCGTGGCGCGCAAACCTGGATCTGGGCATGGTGGCTATGGCCTTTACCTGCTGGACAAGGTTGCCCATCGCTGGGGAGTCGATCGCGTAGGTGGGACGAGGGTTTGGTTCGAGCTCACAAGGACAGCCGCGGATGTCGCGGAATCCGCGATTAGATAGCGATCGCCAGGGGCAGTGTTGGAGACCATGATCGAGGAGGTTCTGCCTGGGCTGTTTCAGTGGGAGGCTTTCCACGCTGGCATCGACCGTGTGGTGCACAGCGGCTTTGTGCCCGATTCCGGCACGCTGATCGATCCGATGGAGCCCGAGGAGGGCTTGGAGGCGATCGCGGCGCTGGCCACGCCTCGGCGGATAGTGCTGACCAACCGCCATCACTATCGTCACAGCGCGAGCTATGTCGAGCGTTTTGGCTGCGCCGTGCTGTGCCATCGAGCGGGATTGGCGCATTTCAGTCAGAACAGCTCGGTCCAGGCATTCTCCTTCGATGAGCTGCTGGCGGATGGCGTGCGAGCGTTGGAGTTGGGCTCGATCTGCGCGGAGGAGACCACGCTGCTGCTGGACATGCATGAAGGAGCGTTGTCCTTCGGCGACGGACTGACCCGCCAGCAGGACGGCTCGCTTGCGTTCATGCCCGATGCGCTCTTGGGCGACGATTCACAGGGTGTACGAGCCGGGCTTCTGAAGCACCTGCGCCGGATGCTCGATGAGGATTTCGACGCCCTGTTGTTCGCCCACAGCGAACCGGTCCTGAGCGGCGGGCGGATTTTGCTGAGCGACTTTCTCTCCCAGGAGGCTTGATCGCGAGTCAGGGGGCCTGCGGGAGAGGTTGCCCCTCCACAAGGCCGGGTAGGGCACTTCTACCACGATGTCCCAGGAAGGGAGCAAGCGATGACCGTCGATCCGCCCTATGAGCAACAGGAGACAGACAGCGCCGCCCGGGAAGCAGCGGAGATCGGAGGCAGGGCTGGAGATGAGGATCTGGATCCGTCGGAGCGTCCCGTGAAGGAGGCCGGCGGCGGAGAGGCCGAGGGCTTTGAGGAATCGGAGCTGGCCCTGATCGAACACAGCTCCCACGGCGATCAGCGTCCCGCCCACGCGATCCTCCACGATCAGGGCCCAGAGGAGGAGGGAAACGCGACTCGTGAAGATGGCGAACCCGATCGTGAGCGCAGCAGCGAGGTGCAGGCAGACTAGCCGCGCAACGGAGCACAACTGTCGGAGACTCCATGGTGGACACTCAGCAGAGGGGAAGCGGCCAGGCGCGCCGCGAGACGTCGCTGGAGCGTTTGGATCGGAACCTCGAGGAGCTGACGGGTGAGCTGCGCGTCGTGGTCACCGGCGTGCAGGTCCTGTTTGCCTTCCTGCTGATCCTCCCTTTCAACAGCGGCTTTGCGCATGTGGGGCGCTTTGAGCAGACCGTGTATCTGGTCACGCTGATCCTCGCTGCGCTGGCGGCGGTGTGCACGATCGCACCGTCCGCTCAGCACCGCTTCCTTTTCCATCACGACGACAAGCAGTATCTGGTGTTCAACTCGAACCGTGTGACGATCGTTGGTCTGGCGTTCCTCGCGTTGGCGATGTGTGGCTGCCTGCTGCTGGTGACGACGAAGCTCTATGGCATTCCCGCCGGCGTGCTCACCGCGAGCCTCGGGGCGCTCCCGTTCGCCGTGCTCTGGTTCGTCGTTCCGTTGAGACGTCGGCAGCTGCTGAACACAGATCAGCGCGATTCAGGCGTCCAGGACGCCAAGCAAAGCAGAGACAATCGACCGTGATCACGACGTAACGCCTTCATGGCCTGTCAGAGCTGCCCGCCGACCTGCTCACGGACCGGCTCGGCAAACCCGATCAGCCGGCCACCGAAGCCAACGCCCCATTGAGCGTCTTCTGGGTTTGGGGTCCCCGCAGCGTTGCCCGCATCCTCCCGGAGCTGTCGATCACGAACGTGGTGGGCAATCCGGTGAGCCCGAATCGCAGCCCGGTGGCGCCCTCGGGATCGCGTAGGTCTGGAAACGTCCATCCGTAGCGCTTGACGAAAGCGTGCGCCGATGAGAGCGATGGATCGTCCCAGTTGACTCCGACAAGCGTGGCACGGCCCTGCAGACCTTTGGAGAAGCGCTCGATCGCGGCGGCCTCGTGCGCGCAGGGGTCGCACCAGCTCGCCCAGAAGGTGACCAGCACAGGATGTCCGCGCAGCGCAGCCAGCGTGACCGCCTTGCCGGAAAGGGATTCGCGCGGGAGCGCCGGCGCCAAATGTCCGTTGCGACCTCCGCTTGCTGCGAGGCCGAACAGAGCAACGGCGAGGAGCCCCGCGGCGGCAGCGGCCCAGAAAAGCAGTCTTCGCAGCGGCGCTCGCACGTGTGGCATCGACTGGCGAACCTATCACCAAGGCAGCCCTGTGAGCGCCGGACGCAAACTCAAACAGATCGACCCGCTCACAGGCGGGTCGATCCGGGGAGGGAATGAGGGAGGAACGATGCCCTCGAGGTAAGTGTTGCCAAAAGCGGGCGATGTCAAACACCAGCGGAGGCGTTCAGGACGAGGCAAGCAGCGGCACCACACCGCGGGCGTCACGAACGCGCAGGGCGTTCTTGACCGTGTACAGGTCGGCGTCAGCGCGGGCGATGCAATCGCTGAGGCTTTCTCCACGCAACCACTCTCCGATCCCGACCGACCAGGTGATCGGCAGCTCCTGCACCCGCAGACGGTCCAGCACCGCCGCGGCGCTCTCGGGCGCAGTGGAGGGCAGCAGCAGCACGAACTCATCGCCGCCGTGACGCGCAAGAATGTCGCCGGCTCGCAGGCGCGCCCTCCACAGGCGGCCCAGCTCGGCCAGCAGGTGATCGCCGACCAGATGGCCACGCGAGTCGTTGATCTGCTTGAAGCCGTCGAGGTCGAGCACCGCGAGCGTAAGCGGGCTGCCGGTGCGCTGAGCGATCGCGTGCTCGCGGTTGGCGGCGATTTGAAAGCCGCTGCGATTCAGCAGGCCCGTGAGCGGGTCCGTGTCGGCCTGACGACGCAACGCCTCGCTGAGATGACCGAGCACAAGGCAGATGGACCAGATCGTGACGGTCACGATGATCCAGTAGATGACGACATATGACAGCCCGCCCAGGAGCAATCCTGCGCCGAAGCCGAGGGAGATCACAAGGCCCTGGATGATCACTCCGCGTCGTGGGAAGAAGTGAGCGGCGTAGATCGCTATCCATGGGTAGGAGAAGGCCGTGATCATCATGCCTCCGTGGGTGGCCGCATGGCTGACGACCCAGCTGGCGGTGAGCGATCCGCCGGCAGCTATGAACTCGTAGCCGAGCATCGGGATGCGCGATCCCCAAAGCCACACCCCGCAGGCGGCGGCGATCGCGACCAGGCCGGTGGTGGCCACGAGTCCCGTGGGCTCCTGGGAGCTGATGGGAAATGCAACGGTCGTCAGACACACGAGCCCCTTGAACAGGAACAGCAGCGACAGCGACCATGCGATTGCAGGCCGGCGGGCGGTGAGACGGCGCAGTGCCGAGGGCGGCAGCGCTTCTCTGGCTGAAAGGCGTGGCGGGCTCGTGGCGATCACCTGTACATATCTTCGGCCTGAGCGGGTGCTCGCTTGAACGGCGAGCGGACACAGGACAGGAATTTCCGGAGCGGGCCGGGCGTGTACTACGCTCACAACGGTGCTGTTTCTCAAACCGCGTCAGACGAGCATCGTGGAGCCGGCGCAGGCGCTGCCTGGCCGCGAGCAGCCGATCGCAGTTGCAGAGCGACATGTGGTGCTCGGCACGCCCTTGCAACCTCCCTTCCCAGAGGGGGTCGAGCGAGCGGTGTTCGGCATGGGCTGCTTCTGGGGGGCAGAGCGAATCTTCTGGCAGGCGCCAGGGGTGTACACCACCGCCGCCGGGTATGAGGGCGGATTTACGCCGAACCCCACCTATGAGGAGGTCTGCAGCGGGCAGACCGGCCACGCCGAGGTGGTGCTCGTGGCGTTCGACACAGCCAGCACGAGCTTTGAGGAGATGCTGAGGCTGTTCTGGGAGGGTCACGACCCCACCCAGGGCATGAGGCAGGGCAACGACGCCGGCACCCAGTATCGCTCGATCGTTTTGTGCGCGGACGAGGAGCAGCAACGTATCGCCGAGGCTTCTCGTGACACTTACCAGCAGATGCTCGCGGCAAGCGGCCACGGCCAGATAACAACCGAAATCGTCCCGGTCGACCCTGAGCGCCCCTTCTACTACGCCGAGGACTATCACCAGCAGTATCTCCAGAAGAACCCGGGCGGCTATTGCGGCCTCGGCGGCACGGGCGTGTCCTGCCCGATCGGCCTGTCAACCACCTAGGGCCTCCACAACGACTGCGACCCCGCCGAAGCGAGGTCGCAGTTTCCCGTCGCGAAGCAGGCCGGCTGGGGCGCGCACAGAGGAAGCGCGCCCCACCGACTCGTCGCTATGCGGTGCTGCCCGCCGGCGCCGGCGTCCAGCTCGGAGCGTGGGGTCCACCAAGGGTGGGCACGTCCGAGGGGTAGACCTCGTTGCCGTGGATCGCGTGATCGCCGATCTCCAACTCCTCGTCGGAGAGTCGCAGCGGGACGAAGATCCCGACCAGCTTCAGCAGGATGAACGTCGCGATTCCGCTGAAGAAGATCACGAACACGGCCGCCTCAGCCTGCCAGCGAAGCAGTTTCCAGCTTCCGTGGATGGCTCCTGCGAAGCCGGGCAGGTTTTCCGCACCGCCGATGCCGATGTACTCGACGATGTTCGGGTCGGCGAGTATTCCGACCAGCAGACCACCGAGCAGACCGGCGATGCCGTGCGTATAGATCACGCCCAGCGTGTCATCGACGTTTCGGAACACCGGCGCCCTCGAGAGGAAGCGGATCGCCATCCACACGATCGTGGATGCCACCACTCCGATGACGATCGCCCCGTAGCCGTTCACGAAACCGGCTCCAGGGGTGATGGCCACCAGCCCGGTGATCATTCCGTTGACCGAGCCGATCAGAGACGGCTTGTCGCGGAAGATGTAGTCCCAGGCGATCCACACGAGCATCGCCACCGCTGTGCAGAGGTTCGTGTTGAGAACCGCCGCCGAGGCGTTGGCGCCCGCGTAGTAGGAGTCACCGCCGTTGAAGCCGTTCCAGCCGAGCCACAGGAGGCCCGCTCCGGCAGCGACCATCAACAGGTTGTTGGGAGCATCGACCTCTCTGTCTCGTTGCAATCGTGGTCCTATGACCGCGGCTGCCACGAAGCCCGAGATACCGGCTGCAAGGTGGATCACATACCCACCGGAGTAGTCCAGTGCGCCGTGAGCCGCGAAGTAGCCGCCGCCCCAGATCAGGAACGCGTTGACCGTGTACACGAACGTGATCCACAGGAGCACGAATGGGATCCACGCCTTGAAGTTGATGCGGCCCAGTACGGAGCCGAGCATCAGGATCGGCGTGATCCCGGCGAACACGAACTGGAAGTACACGAGCGAGGACTGCGGGAAGTGGAACGGTGGCCCCGTACTGATCGACGGGATAGCCGCCTGCCCCTCCTCGGCAGCGTGCCCGAGAACGCTTCCCGGTTTGCCCCAGAACGTGTCGAAGAACCCGGTGCCTTTCCCGATCGGGGTCCCAAAGCCCATCTTGAACGCCCATAGGCACCACGCGACGAGCACTAGCGCGAACGCGACGAAGGTGAGCATCATGCTGTTCACCGACCAGCGCTTCTGCATCACGCCGCCGTAGAGGATGGCGAGACCCGGCACGCTCATCAGGCCGACGAACGTCGCGGCCGTCATCTGCCAGGCGTTGTCGCCTGCGTTGAGCCACGACGGATACGCCAGCCATTCGGCTGTGGCCAAGATGGACATAAGCCTCCATTTCCTGTCTTTGAATGCGTTTTACGGGTGCCCTCGACCGTCCCGGCCGCCTGCATCCGTCAGTCGCAAACCATGAAACCGCCCCGCTCGCGAGCGCAATAGGGAGACCTGGCCAACAGTTGGCCCCCTGCGTTTGGACATATGTCGAGACGGCTCGCCGACAGCTTCCGGCGAGCGAGGAGGCCGCTAGTGGGTGGCGCCTTCTGAGCCCCCATATGCCAGCCCCGCCCGCCCGCACGCCTCGCGCAGAGCGCCGTGGGCGGCGGCCGCCGGGTATTGGCTCGGCCTGGCACAGGCTTCGCGAGCGTGAACGCCACAGGGGTGCATCAGCGCAGCGCCAAGGCTGCTCGCATAGGTCACTTCGATGCATCCCGGCTGGCGGGAGCCGGTCGTCGAGGCGATCACGGCCACCGTTGCGAGCGCGACCAGCAGCAATGCGCTTGCGGCGATCACCGCAAGCCGCCCTCCACGCGTCCAGCGCAGCGGCTCGGAAAGCCGTCTGGACTGTTCCTGCATCACCATTGCGCGCCTTAGCTTACGACGTCGGCTGGGACTTCGGCTGGAAGCCGAGTGCGGCGGAGTTGATGCAGTAGCGCTGCCCTCCCGGACCGGGGCCATCATCGAAGACGTGACCCAGGTGCCCGCCGCAGCGACGGCACACCACCTCTGTGCGAGTCATGAACAGGCTTTTGTCGGGCCGCAACTCGACCGCCTCCGCGACGGCGGGCTCGGTGAAGCTCGGCCAGCCCGTGCCCGACTCGAACTTGGTGTCCGAGCCGAACAGATTGGCGCCGCAACCGGCGCACGTGTACATGCCCGAGTCCTTGTTGTAGACGTACTCGCCCGTGAACGGCGCCTCGGTGCCCGCACGACGCAGCACCTCGTACTGCTCGGGGGTCAGGCGCTCGCGCCACTGCTCCTCTGAGATGTTCTGGTCGGCCACACCAACGTTCTAGCAGGGACGACAGCGCCGCATGCGGCGCTGTCCCGACCGGTGCATGCACCGGTCGGCCGAGTCGTGCATGCACGACTCGGTCCGGGCCGCACATGTGCGGCCCGGCCGCCCGGCACATGTGCCGGGCGGAACAGAAACCATGACGCTGCTATCGTGATCTTTACGTTCACGTCAGCTTCTACATCCCGCTTCGGCGTCCACGCAGAGCACGAGAGCTACCGCTGGTGGGCACTGTCCTGCACAAGCCTCGGGATGCTGCTCGCGGCCACCAACTCGGGTACGCTGATAATCGCGCTGCCCAGCCTCGAGCGCTCACTGCACGCGAGCCTGCTGGCGCTCGTGTGGGTGATCCTCGCCTACCTGATCGCCGCAACCGTGCTGGTGCTCACGGCCGGTCGCCTGAGCGACCTGTTCGGGCGCAAGCGCGCCTATGTAGGCGGCTTTCTGCTGTTCGCGTTCGCCTCGCTCGGCGCGGGCTTCTCGACCGACGCGACCATCCTGATCGGATGGCGGGTGCTGCAGGGGATCGGCTCGGCCTTCCTGTTCGCCAACGCAGCCGCTCTGGTCACCGACGCCTTCCCCAAGGAGCAGCTTGGCCTGGCGATGGGCGCCAACACGATGGTTGCCGCCGTGGGCCTCGTGCTCGGCCCGGTGCTCGGCGGGGCGCTCGTTGAGATCTCTTGGCATTGGGTGTTCTGGTTCAACGTTCCGCTGGCGCTGGCAGGCGCCGCCTGGGGCGCCCTGATCCTGCGCGAGCTGGCCAAGCCCGACAAGGTGCGTGGCTTCGACACGCTCGGGACCGTCACGTTCATCGTGGGCCTTACCGGGCTGGTGCTCGGCGTCTCGAAGGGCGGTCTGTCGGGTTGGGGCGATCCGGTGGTGCTCGCCGGCCTGGCGTGCGCGGTTGTGCTGCTGCCGCTGTGGGTGCTCATCGAGCGCCACACCCGCGCCCCGATGCTGGATCTGTCGATCTTCAGCAACCGCCTGTTCGCCGCCGCCACGGGTGCCGCGTTCATCAATGGGCTGGCGCGCTTTGCGCTGATGTTCCTGTTCGTGTTCTACTACCAGGGCGCCCAGGCCAACGACCCGATCACCGCCGGCATCAAGCTGATACCACTCGCGCTCGGAATGCTCGTCGCCTCTCCCCTGGCCGGCATGCGCGCCGACAGGCACGGCTCTCGCGGCCTGGCCGCCGGCGGGATGCTCATAACGGCGGCGGGCCTCGCTGGAATGACCACTCTGCAGGTGCACAGTCCCTATTGGCAGAGCATGATCTGGCTTGCGCTCGTGGGTGTGGGCTCGGGTATGTTCAACAGCCCCAACACGGCCGCGATGATGGGCGTCGTGCCGGCCAAGCGCCGCGGGGTGGCGGCAGGAGCGCGCACCCTCTCCCAGAACACGGGCGCAGTGCTCTCGATCGCGTTCGTGCTCGCGATCGTGACCTCCTCGATACCGAAGTCGACCCTGTTCGCGGTGTTCTCCGGGGTGACGCGCGGTCTCTCGGAGGAGAAGCTGGCCCCGTTCATCGCCAACATGCACGTGGCGCTGTGGGTGCTCGCGGCGACCTCACTGATCGGCGCGTTCGTCTGCTTGCTGCGCCCGCGCCAGACCAGCTCCTCCAGCGACGGTGAGCCCGGCGAGCAAATACGCGAGCAGCCCTCGAGCGACTGGCGAGCGGGTGAGCCACAGCAGGCGCCGGCGGCGGTCACGGCGCGGATATGAGCAGCACCACGAGTCGCCGAGCACGGGATGAGGGCGTTCCGAGTTGGGATGAGAACGGCAGTCCCGTCGCGTCGAGCCTGCGCATCGGCGACGTCGCCCGGCTTGCGGGCACGACCCCGCGCACGATCCGCTACTACGAGGAGATCGGGCTGCTGCCTCAGGCCCCTGCACGCCCCTCGGGTGGACACCGGCTCTACACGAAGGCAGAGGTTGAGCGCCTGCGTGAAGTGATACGCCTGAAGGAGCTGCTGGGAGTGACCCTCGACGAGCTGAGGGATCTGCTGACCGCGGAGGAGGCGAGGGCCGCCGTGCGCGCCGAGCTGCGTCGCGAGGATGTCGATCCCAATCGTCGCCGCGAGCTGTTGGGAGAGGCGCTGGGACACATCGACCGCCAGCTCGAGCTTGTCGAGCACCGCTCCTCAGAGCTCGCCAAGCTGCGCGCCGAGTTGACCGACACACGTAAGCGCGTGCGCGGCAAGCTGCGCGAGCTGGCCGACGAGGGCCCCGGCGAGCAGGAGCCACAGCCAGAGACGGCTGTCGTTCCGGCGCCGTCGCCAGCATCGACTGTGTGACGCTTGGTATCGAGATGCCAAACCCCGCGATTTTCCGCTGCCCTATTGGGAGAGGCGCCCTCGATGGCTAAGGTCGTTTGATGGACCGTAAGTGGTGGACCCTGATAGCGGTGTCCGTGGCGATCTTCATGTTGCTGCTCGACATCACCGTCGTCAACGTCGCGTTGCCAGACATCCAGAAATCGCTGCACTCGAGCTTCCAGGACCTGCAGTGGGTGGTGGACGCGTACTCGCTGACGCTCGCCGCCTTCCTGCTCACAGGTGGCGCGCTCTCGGATCTGTTCGGCCGTCGGCGCCTGTTCGTGATCGGACTGGTGGTGTTCACAGGCGCCTCGGCTGTGTGCGGCCTGTCTTCCAGCGCGCTGATGCTCAACCTGGCGCGCGGCGTGCAGGGGATTGGTGGAGCGCTCATGTACGCGACGTCGCTTGCCCTGCTTGCGCAGGCGTTTCAGGGCCGCGACCGTGGCACCGCCTTTGGCGTGTTCGGCGCGGTCACCGGAGCCGCCGTGGCCGTTGGGCCGCTCGTCGGCGGCGTCATCACTTCCGGGATCGGCTGGGAGTGGATCTTCTTCGTGAACGTCCCGAT
>DATHPT010000073.1:0-2861 GCA_035483615.1 Solirubrobacteraceae bacterium
GGGAATGGGTTCGTTAGGGGCGTGGCCCATCAGCACCGGCACGCCCCCATGCCCGATACAGCGTGGGACCTTCACGCCGCCGGCCTGATCGAAGCCCATGCAGCGATGCTCGTGACCCCATAGCCATGCTGTTACGCGCCCGCTGCCAAGGACCGAGGCGAGCTTGGTGGGCAGCGTCTTGCCGATGTCCTCCGAGTCGTATACCGACACCAGCTGGTGGTGGCTGAGCAGCATCAGCTTGCGTCTGGATTCCTCGGCGACTCGTTTCACGAAGTCAGCCTGAGGATCCTCGAGCACTCCCACGAATCCCTCGGAGAGAACTTCTGGGTCCCACGAGGTATCCAGCCCCACGAAGTCCCACGATGGTGAGCGCAGCCGGAAGAAACTGGTGGATTTGCCCTCGGGCGAGCGCTGCTTGGAGAAGCGCTCGTCTCCCAACAGCGTGTCGAAGTAGCCAAAGCCCCCGCCGTACATGTCGTGGTTACCGTTCAAAGACCACGATGTCACGCCGGCGCGCGCCTGCTCGACGGTAACGGGCCACATTCCCGGTGCGAGCACATGACGAAGCACCTCCGCCTTCAGACCCGAGTAGTAGACGTCGCCGAGATGCACCACATGCACCTCGCGACCTTCCGCGAGTGCCTGAGCGACCTCCTCGGCCATGAACTTCGCGACAGCCTGGGCGCGGGGGAGACCCGTCCCCCAATCGCCCACGATCACAACACGCGCGTCCTCGCCGATCTCATGTTCTGCCGGCAGTGGGTTGAACGGATGGTTGCCCTTGGCTAGGTGTTCGAGCACGGCCTCCGCCACATCGATCACCCACTTGGGGTCATCCGGTCCGAAGCGCACCGGGTGCAGTATCGACTTCAGCAGGTGGACCAGCCAGCCGAGCAGGCCGCGATGCTCGGATTGCTCTTCCGGCTTCACCCCCTGTTCGCGCAGCTTGCCCTCGAGTGTGCTCTGCAAGAGGCTCTGAATCGGGTCGCGAGACATGAAGGGCGCGCTCGCGGCCTTGCCGCCGGAGGATGCCAGCCCCGCATCCACCTGCGGGAGCGCCCCTCGCAGCTTCGCCACCGGATCGCCCGTGCCGTCAAAAGTAGCGGCCGCTCGTTCGGCGGCGCCGGCGAGCTGTTGAGCGCCGATCTGAACGCGTACCGCGTCGACGTACCGCTGCAGCTCGTCCTGATCTACGACTTGTTTGATCATCGGGTCATTTCCAACTGTCGGTTACCGTCGCGTCAGCATACTGTGGAGCGTCCTGGCGTGCCCGCAGGCTGCGGGCCATTCCTCTCGTTCTTGCGCCTGCGGCGAGAGAACCGGACTCATCGGTTGTGTTCGATGGGTGCGGCCGTGGTTCGCTCGGGGCACGTTCTGCGCGCCTCGGACGCGCCTCAGAGCGTCACGCGCCTGAGCAACATGCGGATGAGAGGACTCGAACCTCCACGTCCTTACGGACACGGCGACCTGAACGCCGCGCGTCTACCAATTCCGCCACATCCGCGTATCGGGGCAGTGACGATATCGCACCATGGCAAGACGCAGGAGTATGAGCGGCGCTCCAGGGCCGGCAAGTCAGCGGTAGGTACAGGCTGCCGCGACCGTCGTTCCGCGGCTTGCTTTGCTAGCCTCGACGGCGACTAGACAAGCCGCCATCGTCTAGGGGACTAGGACGCCGCCCTCTCACGGCGGTAACACGGGTTCGAATCCCGTTGGCGGTATCGCGTTTGGCCCCATAAGCAAGGGGCCTTTCGTGTCTCAGGCCCAGGTGCGCGCCAGGATTCGCGCCAGTCGTGCAAACATGCCGGCCGTGTCCAGGGTCGCTGCGATGATCCCGGCGTGCCAGCGACACAAAAGGAATGGATCAAACGCCTTCAGCAGGAGGGTTGGGAGCTGGAGCGTGGAGGGAAGCATCAGGCCAAGATGACCAAGCCAGGACATCGGCCAATCACGCTCCCAGAGAACAAGCGCCGTGCCTACTCAAAGGGCTTCGAGGCGCAGCTACGCCGCGAGGCCGGTCTATAGGACAAGCGGCCTTGACCCAACACCTATCATGGAGATGACGATGCCTGAGCCTCAGCAACTACACGTCAACGTTCGCCTCGAGGACGATGCGCTATGGGCGACCGTGGACGAGTTCCCCGGCGTTTTCGCCACGGGCGATAACCTCGACGAGCTACGGGAGAGCCTTCAGGAGGGGATCGCACTTGTCCTCGCCGGTCCCGGCGAAGAGCCGCCTGCGGTGAGCCTAGGTGCGTTGCACCCGGAGCCAGTTGCGACGACAGCTGGTGCTGAGCTCGTCTATGCCTAGTCTGATCAGGCAGCCCGACGTCGCCCAGCCGCCCGCGACTGTGTAGGACTCTCGGCGGCTGGCTCGTCGAGCGCGCCCTCGATCGCACCGCGATCGCGTCGCCCCTTCAGTTGGCATCTTGGGTCGTCCTCGCAGGGGGCGCAATAGTCGCGCCAGATTGGCCAGGTGTGTCCGCCGGCGCGCGTTCCGCGTGCGGTCCCTTCCTCGAATAGGTGTGTTCCTGCTCATCTGCCTCCTCCAGAAGGCATGTCTCGCTCGATAATCGTCGCGAGTCGCGAGGAGCGACTTCAGGGGCGCTCGAGCCTTGTCGATAACGGTGCTGGGCGGATGCATCGCCCAGCCGATGCGACTCCTCGGAAACAGCCCCACGACGCGCGATCTCCCGACATCCGATCTGACGATGCCGGTCAGCGCCGCGGCTCCGCGGCTAGTGTCCCGCGTCGAGCGCCGGCGTCGTCCACCTGGCGTGAAACGCCGGCACAGCGTCTACATCCCATTGAAGACGCGGATCGCGCTCACCTTCGCTGCGGGCGCTTTGTGGTTCTGCTTC
>DATHPT010000074.1:0-8567 GCA_035483615.1 Solirubrobacteraceae bacterium
GGCGTCGCTCCGCGAGGAGGCCATGCGTCGGACATGCGCTCGACTCGTTCCACGATCTCGGGGTCAAGCGCCGGACGGGACTCGAGCTCGGCCGGTCCGAGCGATCCACGGGCGTGCAGGGTCCAGGGGTCCTCCGACTCGGCCTCGGCGTCGGCGTCGGCGTGGCTCGCCATGCGAGCGTGTATCTCGAGCGGCCGCCGACCTTCGGAATCGCAAGCCCCGAGCGACACCTGAAGCTGCACGGCGCCGTGATCCTCGATCGTGAGCGGCGACTCGATCGTCAGCTCGTGCAGGTGCTCGCATCCGGCGCGCAGCCCTGCGTGCAGCGCCAGCTCCAGGAACGCCGTGCCGGGCAGCACGACGCTGCCCATGACGGCATGGTCCAGCAACCACGGGTGTCTCTGTGCTGAGAGGCAGCCGGTGAACAGCCAGCCGCGGTCGTCGGCCAGCGCGACCACCGCGCCGAGCAGCGGATGCTCGGTGGGTGCCTGACCGAGCGCGGCCACCACCCCCGCGCTCGAGCGCGGTGAGTCGAGCCAGTAGCGAGCCCGCTGGAAGGCGTAGGGGGGCAGATCGGGAAGCTCCCCCTCACCGTGGCCGAGCAGCGCCGGCCAGTCGACTTCGACTCCCTGGGCCCAGGCTTCGGCGAGCGAGCGCGCAAAGCGCTCAGGTCCGCCCTCGCCCCTGCGCAGGGAGGCAAGCGCAGAGACCGGGGAGCGGGCCGGAGACCCCGACGGCGACTGGGCAGCCATCTCATCGGCCGTTTCCTGCACGCCCACCGTCAGGACGGGGTGGGGGCTCATCTCGATGAACGTGCGGAAGCGGGCCTGCAGGAGCGCTCGTGTAGCCGACTCGAACTGCACCGTCTCGCGCAGGTTGCTGTACCAGTAGCCCGCATCCAGCGAGGACGTGTCGAGCGGCCCCGGGATCGTGGTCGAGTAGAAAGGCACGCTGCCCGAGCAGGGAGAGATCGGCTCGCAGCCGACGATCAGCTGCTCGCGTATCTCCTGCACCTGAGGAGAATGCGCGGCATAGTCGACGGGAATCCTGCGGGCCCTCACGCCCTCCTCGTCGCACAGGGCAAGCAGCCGATCCAGCGCCGCGGGCTCCCCGGACACCACCACCGCGCCGGGGCCGTTGACCGCCGCAAGCGACACGGCCGAGCCCAAGGGCTCGATCAAGCGCTCGAGCCGGTCGCGTCCCAGCGCAAGCGAGACCATCCCCCCACCGCCGGAGAGGGCGCCGAGCGCCTTGCTGCGCAGCGCGACGATGCGCGCCGCATCCTCCAGAGACAGGCCGCCGGCGACGTGCGCCGCCGCGATCTCTCCCTGTGAATGACCGATGACCGCATCTGGCAGCACTCCGCATGCCCGCCACAGCTCCGCAAGCGCCACCATCACTGCGAACAGCACAGGCTGCACCACGTCGACCCGGTCGATGCCGGGCGCATCCGGTCCTCCGTGCAGCACGTCCTGCAGCTGCCACTGCACGAACGGCTCGAGCGCCGTCGCGCAGCGTCCGATCGCCTCGGCGAAGACCGGCGAGTCCTCCAGCAGCGAGGAGCCCATGCCGGCCCATTGGGCGCCCTGACCGGGGAACACGAACACGACCGGCCCGGCCTCGCGGCCGGCGCCCGCCACGACCTCGGCGGGACGCTCCCCCTCGCCAAGGCTGTGCAGAGAGCCCAGCAGGCCCTCGCGCGTCTGATCGAGCATGACCGCGCGGTGGGCCAGCGAAGCGCGCCGCCCGAGCGAGCGCGCGATCGGCTGGGCCGATGGCTCCTGGTCGCCCCTGGCTTGCGCCTCCAGACGCTGCGCCTGCGCGGCCAGCGCCTGCGCGCTGCTTGCCGACAGCACCCACGGCAAGCGTCCCAACTCCATGACCGCGCGTCGCCCCGACGTGCTCGGCTCGACCGTCGGCGCTTCCTCGAGGATCACGTGCGCGTTGGTGCCGCTGATCCCGAACGAGGAGACGCCGGCGCGCCGGGGCGCGCTCCCGCGCGCCCAAGGAAGCGGCTCGGTCAGCAGCGAGACCGCGCCCGCTGACCAGTCCACCTCCCGCGACGGACGATCCACGTGCAGCGTCCTGGCCAGTCGCTCGTGACGCAAGGACATCACCATCTTGATCACGCTCGCCACGCCCGCCGCCGCCTGGGTGTGACCGATGTTGGACTTGAGCGAGCCGAGCCACAGGGGGCGCTCGCTGGTGCGCGCCTGCCCATAGGTCGCCAGCAACGCCTGCGCCTCGATCGGATCGCCGAGCCGTGTGCCCGTGCCGTGCGCCTCCACCGCATCGACGTCCCGCGCAGACAGGCCGGCATCCAGAAGCGCCTCCTGGATCACCCGCTGCTGGGAGGGACCGTTCGGGGCGGTCAGGCCGTTGCTGGCGCCGTCCTGATTGACGGCGCTTCCCCTGACCACTGCCAAGACGCGGTGACCATGCGCCAGTGCCTCGGAAAGGCGCTCGAGCACCAGCAGCCCGACTCCCTCGCTCCAAGCCGTCCCGTCGGCGCCGTCGGCAAAGGACTTGCACCGTCCATCGGGGGCCAGGCCGCCCTGGCGGCTGAAGCCCACGAACATGTCAGGGCCCGCCATCACCGTCACGCCACCGGCCAGCGCGAGGGTGCATTCACCGCGCCTGAGCCCATGACAGGCGAGATGCAATGCGACAAGCGAAGAGGAGCACGCCGTGTCGATCGAGACCGCCGGCCCCTCCAATCCGAGCGCATAGGCGACACGTCCCGAGGCGACGCTGAGCGCCGAGCCGGTGATCGCGTGGTCCTGGGGAGCCTCCGACTGGGCGCCCGAATGAGCGCCGTAGTGGTAGGTGGTTATCCCGGCGAAGACTCCCGTGCGACTCCCGCGCAGCGAGCGCGGATCGATGCCGGCGTGCTCGCAGGCGTGCCAGGACGCTTCCAGCAGCAGCCGCTGCTGGGGATCCATCGCGATCGCCTCACGCGGGCTGATCCCGAAGAAGCCGGCGTCGAACTCGGCGGCGTCGTGAAGGAAGCCGCCCTCCCTCACATAGCTTGTGCCATTGCCGCGCAGCTCGGGGTCATACAGAGCCTCGAGATCCCAGCCGCGATCCTCGGGAAAGCCGCTGATCCCGTCGACCCCCTCGTCGACCAGCCGCCACAGATCCTCGGCCGAGCGGACGCCGCCGGGATAACGGCAGGCGATCCCCACGATCGCGATCGGCTCCTCTTCGCGATCGCGGCGTTCGTCCAGATCGCGGCGCGCCTTGCGCAGATCGACCGTGACGCGCCTCAGATAGTCGCGCAGCTTGTCCTCGGACATGCTCAACTCGACTCCTCCGGGATGGTGCGGATCCAGGCCATCTCAGGACACCCCGAACTCACGGTCGATGAGCTCGAACATCTCGTCGTCGCTGACGATCCCAAGATCCTCCTGCGAGGCCTCCCCGGCCGGCCCGTCCTCAGCGGCGGCCCATTCGGCGAGCACGCTCTGCAGGCGACCTGCGACCCCGCTGCGCTGCACCTGCTCGGCGGACATCGACATCAGCCTCAGCTGCAGATCCTCGAGTTCGAGCTCGACGGGATGCATCGAAGCGCCTGACGGAGCCGACAGCTCATCGCAGAGACGCGCTGCCAGCGTCTCCGGCGTCGGGAAATCGAAGACCAGGGTCGATGGCAGTCGCAGCCCGCTGGACGCCGCCAGCCTGTTTCGCAGCTGAACCGCTGCCAGCGAGTCGAATCCGAGGTCCTTGAAGGTCCTGCTCCAGTCCATCTCCTCGGGGGAGCCGTACCCGAGCACGGCGGCCGTGTGAGCGCACACGAGCTCGAGCACGATGCGGGGGTGCTCGACGGCGGCCGAGGCGGCAAGTCGCTCGGCCAGCGATTCCGAGCTGGTCCTCGACGCACGCACCGGGCGACCCGCGCCGTGAGCAAGATCCCACAGCACGTGCGGCAATGCGCCCTCTCTTGCGAGAGCTCGCAGCGCGGCGATCCGCAGGTCGGCGAGCACCACCGATCCGCTGTCGACGGACAGGGCGGCGTCGAACAGCTCGAGCCCCCGCTCGTGCGAGAGGGTGAGAACCCCCGAGCTCGCCATGCGGGCTCGGTCGGATCGACCGAGCCCACCGGTCATGCCGGCGCTCTCCTCCCATGGGCCCCAGCCCATCGCGACCGCCGGCAGACCGTGCCTGCGACGGTGCAAGCCCAGTGCGTCCAGGAACGCGTTCGCCGCGGCATAGTTGCCCTGCCCCGGTCCACCGAGCGCGCCGGCCATCGAGGAGAACAGGACGAACATGTCGAGATCCAGCTCGGCGGTCAGCTCGTGCAGATGCCAGGCTCCATCGACCTTCGGGGCCAGCACGCGCTCGACGCGCTCGGGGGTGAGTGAGCCGATCAGACCGTCCTCGAGCACCCCCGCCGCGTGCACCACCCCGCTCAGTGGATGCTCCGCGGGGATCGAGGCGAGCAACGCCTCCAGCTCGCCCCGGTCGGACACGTCGCAGGCGACCACTCGCACGTCGGCACCGAGCTCGGTCAGCTCGTCCCGCAGCTGCGTCGCGGCAGGCGCCGCCTCGCCTGCTCGGCTGGTCAGGAGCAAGTTCCGCGCACCGCGATCCACCAGGTGCCTGGCGAGGATCGAGCCGAGCCCGCCGGTGCCGCCGGTGATCAGCACGGTGGCGCTCGGATCCAGCCGGGGCGCGGGAAGCGTGAGAACGATCTTGCCGATGTGACGCGCCTGGCTCATGAATCGCAGCGCATCCGGGGCACGGCGCACATCCCAGCTCCGCAGCGGCGCAAGCTTCAGGGCGCCGCGCTCGAACAGGCTCATCAGCGCCGCCAGCATCCCCTCGATGTGGGCCGGTGGGACTTCCGCGAGATCGAACGCCTGGTAGCGAACCCCGGCGTGGCACTGCGCGATCTCCTCTGGATCGCGGATATCGGTCTTGCCCATCTCCAGGAAGAGACCGCCGCCCACCAGCAACCCCAGCGATGCGTCCACGAGCTCTCCCGTCAGCGAGTTGAGCACCACGTCAACGCCCTCGCCGTCGCTCGTGGAGAGGAAGCGCTCGCCGAAGCTCGGATCGCGCGAGCTGCCGATGTGGGCGGCGTCCAGCCCAAGCCCTTCCAGCACCCCCCACTTCGCGGGGCTTGCGGTCCCGAACACCTCGACCCCGAGATGCTGGGCGAGCTGCACCGCCGCCATCCCGACTCCCCCGGCGGCCGAGTGCACGAGCAACCTCTGGCGTGGCTGGATCTCGGCGAGGTCGACCAGCGCGTGGTAGGCCGTCAGGAAGGCCACCGGCACCGACGCCGCCTGCGCGAGCGACCAGGCCTGCGGCGCCGGCACGACCATGCGGCTGTCGGTGACCGCCACCGTTGCGAACGCGCCGGAGAACAACCCCATCACCCGCTGCCCGGGCGCCAGGCTCTCGACGTCGGGGGAGACCTCCAGCACCACGCCGGCCGCCTCTCCGCCAAGCTCTCCCCCACCGGGATACAGACCCAGCGCGATCATCACGTCCCTGAAGTTCATCCCCGCTGCCCGCAGCCCGACACGGATCTCCCCCGAGCGAAGCGGGCGACTCGCCGACGGACAGGCGAGCGCGGAGAGACCCTGGAAGGTGCCGCTGTCGGTGACCTCCAGCCGCCAGTCCCCCGGTGGGGTCCGCACGCTGTCCGCGCCGGCTCGCGCCAGCCGTGCGATCAGCAGCTCGCCTTCGCGTATCGCGACCTGTGGCTCATCGAGCGCGAGCGCGGCCGCCAGCGTCTCCCAGGAACAGCGCTCGCCGTCCACGTCCACCAGCGCCAGCCGTCCCGGGCTCTCAGACTGCGCCGAGCGCGCCAGGCCCCAGACCGTCGCGGAGGCCAGGTCGCACACGTCCTGCTCCGCACGAGCAGCTACCGCCCCGCGCGTCAGGAGAGCCAGCCGCGAATCGCCGAGACGTTCATCCTCGAGCCATCCCTGGATGGCGCTCAGCGCCCGCTCCGCGCCGAGCTGCGCACCACGCGGCGGATCCTGAGCGGGCGGCGCGCATTCGACCAGCACCACCTGCGGCGACCCACTCGAGCCACGCTCGAGCGCAGCGCTCAAAGCGTGGAGATCGGCGTGACACTCGAGGCCGAGGCCGTCCTGCGGGCCGACCGCCTCACGCAGCAGAGCGCCGTCTCCGATGCAGACCAAGCGCTCGATGGGATCTCCGGGGGTCCCGCCGGGCGCCATCGCCCGCCAGCTCAGACACCATTGCCCATCTGCATCGGCGCCGGCATTGGCGATATCGGTCGCGGGAAGCTCCCTCAACGTCAGCGAGCCAACCGATGCGACAGGCTCGCCGCTCTCGCCGGCGATCGCGATCGACACCGAGTCCTCGCCGCTCGGGGAGATCCGCACCCGCAACCCGGATGGCGCGTTGCCGGGCATCGACCCGTTGCTCGACATCGGCCCGTTGTCCGGCATCGTGACATCGCTCCAGCAGAACGGGATCCGGGGATCCTCCGTCGCGCCCGCCTCAACTGAGGTGTCCAGCAGCGCGATCGCGTGCAGAGCCGCGTCGAGCAGGGTCGGATGGATGCCGAAGCGGTCGGCTCGAGCGAGTTGCCCGCCCGACGGCGGTTGCCCACTCGACGGTGGTTGTCCACTCGACGGTGGTTGTCCACTCGACGGTGGTTGGCCGCCCGAAGGGGGTTGCCCGCTGAAGGACAGTTGCCCGCTCGCCGGTGAGACCTCGGCGTAGATCTCGCCGTCTCCCCGCCAGGCGCGGGTCAACCCCTGAAAGAGCGGACCGTATTCCAAGCCGCCCTCGGCGAGCCTGTCGTAAAGGCCCTCGACCGCCACGGGCTCGGCTCCGTGCGGCGGCCATGCACCGTCGCTCGACAGCGAGGGGCGCGGCTCTCCCCCGCCGTCGCGCTCGGTGCCCGCCAGCGAGCCGAGGGCATGACAGACCCACTCGCCCTCGTTCGCGAGCGGGTCCTGGCTCGCGCCCTCGATCCGCGAATGAACGCCCAGCGAGCGAGCGCCCAACTCATCGGGCGCCCCGACCAGCACCTGCAGCTGAAGCGCCCCCTGCTCCGCCGGCACGAGCGGAGCCTGCAGAATCAGCTCGCGCACGAGCTCGCATCCGAGCCGCGCGCCCACGTGACATGCGAGCTCGAGCAGGACGACACCAGGGAGCAGCGCTCTGCCCCCGACCAAGTGCTCGGAGAGCCATGGGTGCTCCTGCAGCGACAGCCTTCCGGTGAAGACCCAGCCCTGCCCCTCTGCCAGGGCGACCCCGGCCCCCAGCAGCGGATGATCGACCGATGACTGTCCGATTCGAACGGGGTCCGCGCTGCTTGCGCGCGCCGAGTCGAGCCAGTAGCGACGGCGTTGGAAGGGGTAGGTCGGCAGCTCGACCGTCGCGGCGCCCGAGCCGTCGAACACGGCGCTCCAGTCGACCGCGACGCCACCGACCCACAGCTCGGCCAACGCGCCGAGCAGCGCCTCGCAGTCATCGCGACCCGCCCGCAACACCGGCGCTGCTCTGACCGGCCCCGGAGAGTCCTCGCCCTCGCCCAGGCACTCCTCCACGAGCGCGCTGAGCACCCCATCGGGGCCCAGCTCCAGGAAGCTCCTCACCCCCTGATCTCCCAGCCAGCGCACTCCCTCGGCGAACCGCACCGTCTCGCGCACGTGACGCACCCAATACTCGGCCGAGCAGACCTCCTCCACGACCAGGCGCCCGGTCAGGTTGGACACGAGCGGGATCCTCGGACGCCCGAGCGAGATTCCCTCGGCCACCTCGGAGAACTCCCCGAGCATCCCGTCCATCCGCGCCGAGTGAAACGCATGGGAGACACGCAACCGCTTGGTCCGACGTCCGCGCGCGCTCCACAGCGCAGCGAAATCGAGCACCGCGGGCTCCTCGCCCGAGACCACCACCGAGCACGGACCGTTCACGGATGCCAGCGCGACCTCCCCGAGCGCGCCACGGGAGATCTCCTCGATCGCCTCCTGCTCGGATGCCTCGATCGCCACCATCGCGCCGCCCTTGGGCAACGCGCTCATCAGCCGCCCGCGAGCCACCACCAGCCTGCACGCGTCCTCCAGCGAGAACACTCCTGCCACCAGTGCCGCGGCGAGCTCGCCGATCGAATGACCGATCAGATAGTCGGGGCTGAGGCCCCAGCTCTCCACGAGCCGCCACAGCGCGATCTCGAGCGCGAACAGACCGGCCTGCGCAAAGAGCGTGTCATCCAGTTCGTCGGCCCGAGGCCTGCCCTGCTGCGCGAACATGACCTCACGCAACGGACCGCCGAGGTGCCGATCCAGCGGCTCGCACACCTCGTCAAGCGCATCTCGAAAACGCGGATGGGCCTCGTAGAGCTGTGCGCCCATCCCTGGCCGCTGCGCGCCCTGGCCGGTGAACAAAAATGCGACCGGCCCGCCGTGGGCGGCGCCGACGCCTGAGAGCAGCTGAGGGACCGGACGCCGCTCGACGAGCGCGCGCAACCCCTCGAGCAACGGTCCCCGCTCGGCTCCCAGCAGCACCGCGCGATGCTCCAGCTCGGCCCGACCGGTGAGCGAGAGCCCGATATCTGCCACCGTCGCATCGTCTGG
>DATHPT010000075.1:0-21658 GCA_035483615.1 Solirubrobacteraceae bacterium
ATCGTGTCAGTCGCCAAGGGCCTCGTGCCTCCCGAAGGCCTGCCACCGAGCACCGTCCTGAGCGCGATCTTCGGCTCCCAGCGGGTGGCCTGCGTGGGCGGACCGGCTCACGCCCAGGAGATGGTGCGCTCCGGCGCCGGGCTGGTGGTGGCGTGCGTCGACGAAGAGCTCGCCCACGTGCTCGCCCAGATGTTCACCCGCGCAGGGGTGGTGTGCGAGCAGTCCAACGATCCGATCGGTGTCGAGCTGGCCGGGGCCGCCAAGAACGCAGCGGCGCTCGCCGCCGGCGCCACCGAGGCCCAGGGAGCAAACGCCGCCGGCGCGGCGGCCGGACACATCTTCGCCGAGGTATGGCGCCACGCGGAGCGCCTTGGCGCGCGACCCGAGTCGATGATCGGCCTGGCGGGCATCGGTGATCTGGTGGCAACCGCGCTCGCCCGCGAGAGCCGGAACCGTCGCGCGGGGGAACTGCTCGCAGAGGGAGTGCCCACGTCTGAGATACCGGACCGCATCGGCCAGGCGGTCGAGGCGCTTGAGTGGGTTCCGTTGCTGGCCAGCACACTCGAGCAGGCCGGCGTGGAGGCGCCCGTCACGAGCGCGCTCGGACGGCTGATCGCCGGCGAGCTGCCGCTGGAGGAGTGGGTCGCGCTGGTGCGCACCACCGTGCCACCGCCGGCCCGCTGGCGCCGTCCGCAACCTGGCTTCTGGCGGCGCCTGTGGCGACGTGTAAGCCGATAGTATCTACCGGGTGGCGCCCAACGACGTAGCGCGACCGAACCGCACAAAGCCGATCGCCGTGCGCTTCGACGAGTTCACGCTCAAGCGCCTGCGGGAGCTTGCGGCCCGTCGCAACACCGGCTACCAGACGCTGCTGAAGGAGTTCGTGGTCGAACGCCTCTACGAGGAGGAGAAGCGCGAGGGCGTCATCGAGTGACGAGCATGCTGAGGACCGCCTCGTAGACGCCTGCCCCGTGGCCCGCCTCGGCGATGCGGACGTTGCTGAACGCGGTGCTCGCCTCGCGCATCGACGGGTCGCGCTCGACCGCGTTTGCGACGAGCCAGAACGTGCCAACCTGCGCGGCGCACGCCAGGTCCTCGCGGGAGTCGCCCACCGCGAATGTCTGCTCGCGCGAGTAGCCGCGCACACGGCTGTGAAACGCCACGGCCGCCGCCTTGGAGGCCCCCGCCGGCACAAGGTGGTAGCCGCGCACATGCGGCAGATCGGCCAGCGCCGCAGAGCGGCGGTTGACGACGCCGTTGTCGACGAGCCGCAACTGCCCGTGACCCTGCTCCACGAGCAACCTGTCGACCTCGGCCGCATCCACCAAGCCACGGAACAGGTGCGACACTTCCCGGTCCACATGCCAGGGCTCGTGATACTCGAGCCGCCCCTCATAGCGCTCCAGCAGCATCCCCGGCGCGCCGCTGTGCTCGATCTGCTGGGCAATCGTGAGCTCACCCGGCAGCAGCTCGCCTGTGAGCCAGTGCTCCTCCCCGCCCAACCGCGGATCGCCGCCGAGAACCACACAGGCCCCCGCCTCGAAGATGTACGCGCTCTGCCCGAGCAGCCGCGCGTCCTCGGCCACCTGGATGCGGCGGCGCCCGGACATCAGCACCACCTCGACCCCCGCACGCAGGCACGCCTGGACTGCCCGCACACCCTCCAGCGAAACGTTCCCCTCGCCGTCGTGCACGAGCGAGGCGCCCCGCCCCAGCAGCGTCCCGTCGAGATCCACATACAGGCACCGCACGCTCATCCGCTCCTCACGCCCGCAAGCGGAGGACGCTCGACCGGTGCCTGCGCGGCGCTTGCTTCCCCCACCTCCCAGCCCGCCCGGGGCCGCGAGCTGTGCACAGTCTCCCCGCCGGGCGCAGAGCCACCCTCAGATAGACCCCCAATCCCACCCATCAACAGGCGTCCCTCCGACTGGAGCCTCGTGACGATAGTGGCGAGCACCGTCTCGGACATCTCCGTGAGCGCCGCCAGCGGCTGGTGGCGGTTGCGGTGCACCTCCAGGTCGACCTGGGCGATACCGTCGAGCCCCAGCTCGCGCCACACGTCGATCAGCATCGCTATCTCCACCCCGTAGCCGCTCACGAACGGAATCCGCTCCAGCAGCTCGCGGCGGGCCGCAACCTCGCCCGCCAGAGGCTGACGCACGGCGCCGAGCTGCGGATAGAACACCGACAGCGCCGGGCGCGCCATCAGGTGGTTGACACGCCCACCCCCCTCCGGCAGCGAGATCCCATCGTGCTCGAAGGGGCGCCGGTAGAACGCCTTCACGAACTGCACCCCCGGCTCGCACACAAGCGGCCCGAGCAGCCCGGTGGCGAAGTGCGCGGAGAAGCCCTCACTGTCGGCGTCGAGGAACGCCACCAGCTCGCCCGAGAGGATCGACAACGCCCGCCACATCGCGTCGCCCTTGCCGAGCACCGGTCCGGTCTCGGGCAGCAGCTCGCGCTCCTGCACCACGCTCGCGCCCGCCCGGCGGGCGATCTCGGCGGTCCCATCCTGTGACCCTGCGTCCACCACCAGCAGCTCGTCGATCGCCCCGGCCTCGCGCAGCCCCACCAGTGCGCTGACGATCTCGCCGATCGTCCCCGCGCACTCACGCGCCGGCAGGCACACCGACACCGACTGCTCCCGCTCGGCCGCGATCCGCGCCGCCGGGTAGAGCGAATGATGGAACGTGCGCGCTTTCGCCCAGCGCTCGGCTGCGGGGGTGAGCATCGGCTCTACTATCGCAAGCTGTGGTGTGACACTTAGGTGTTACCATAGTGCCATGGCCACCAGATTCGACCGCATTCCAGTTACGAAGGACCTCGCGCTTGCTGCCGCCCTGGACCGCGTGACCCCCCTGATCGGAGCCGGTAAGCCGACCGCCACACTGGTTCACGACCTCGCGATTCGCGGAGCCGAGGCTTTCGTCGAAGAGCAAGGCCGTCGCGGCAGACAGCTCGCGTGGGTGGCAGAGGTGACCACCTCGCCTGAGACGCCCTGGGATATGGAGGTCCTGGAGCGGATCGATGAGCTGGCTTGGGGCATACCCCCGCAAGTCGAATGAGCACAGATCCGCCCTACGGGGGGATAGCCCTCATCGCAGACACCTCGGCGCGAATGCGCACGCGCGAGCAGAGCGTACGCGAGCAGTGGGCTGCCGCGGTGCAAGCCGATCAGATCGCCACCTGCTCGGTCGTCACCATGGAGCTGCTCTATTCGGCGCGCAACGCGGACGGCATTGCCGAAACCGAGAAGATCGAGGCCACCCTCCGTCAGATACCTGTAACCGCGTCGGTGCAACGCGCCGCCATCGGCGCTGTGCGCGAGCTTGGGCAGCACGGAGCCGGCGCTCATCGAATCCCGCCTCCAGACATTCTGATAGCGGCCGCTGCCCAGGAGGCTGGAGTTGGCGTGCTGCACTACGACCGTCACTACGATCGCCTGGCTGAGGTTCTGAGCTTCGAGAGTGTCTGGGTCGCGCCACCCGGGTCGCTCTAGCGTGGTCACAGAACGCACGATCGAGCCCTGGAGCGCCCTGATCGACGAGGCGCGAGCGGACGGACGGCTGGTGCGCGAGGCCCACGAAGGGCCCGGCGCCGCCAGACTGGTTGACATTCCGGGCGAGCTGCATCCGGATGTGCTCGCAGGCCTGGAGCGCGCGGGGATCCAGCGGCTCTACTCCCATCAAGCCCAGGCCCTGGCCAGCGCCTGGGAGCGAACCACGATCGTCACCACCGGCACCGCCTCAGGCAAGTCGCTGTGCTTCAACCTCCCCACCCTCGACGCCCTCTGCAGCGACCGTTTCGCGCGCGCTCTCTATCTCTATCCCACCAAGGCCCTCGCGCAGGACCAGGCGCGCGCGCTCGCCGAGTTCGGCCTCTCAAAGCAGGTGCGTCCCGCCATCTACGACGGCGACACGCCCCGCGACGCCCGCGGGGACATCCGACGGCGGGCGAACGTGGTGCTCACCAATCCCGACATGCTGCACGTCGGCATCCTGCCCCACCACGGCTCCTGGGAGCGGCTGTTCAGCCACCTGCGGATCGTGGTCATCGACGAGGCCCACGTCTACCGCGGCGTGTTCGGCTCGCACGTCGCCGGCGTGCTGCGGCGGCTGCTGCGGGTGGCGGCCGCCTATGGCAGCGACGTGCGCGTGCTGCTCGCCTCCGCCACCATCGCCAACCCGGTAGAGCTGGCCGAACGCCTCACCGGCCTGCAGGACGTGGGCCTGATCGACGACGACGGCTCCCCCACCCCACGCCGGCAGATCGCGATGTGGAACCCGCCGCTCACCGACGAGGCGATCGGCGCGCGCCGCTCGGCCCTTGGCGAGGCCGCGGAACTGCTGGCGCGGCTCGTGCGCGACGGAGCGCGCTGCATCTGCTTCATGAAGTCCCGCAAGGGCGTGGAGCTGCTGGCGCGGATGCTCACCGAAGACCTCCAGCGCAGCGATCCGGAGCTGGCTCAGCGGGTGGCCCCCTACCGCGCCGGCTACACCCCCCAGCAGCGCCGCGCCCTGGAGGCGCGGCTGATGAGTGGCGAGCTGCGCGCCGTCATCACCACCGACGCCCTGGAGTTGGGGATCGATATCGGCGAGCTCGACGCCGCGGTGGTCGTCACGTTCCCGGGCACCGTCGCTTCCCTGCGCCAGATGTGGGGCCGGGCCGGACGGCGCGGCAAGGGCCTGGCCGTGTACGTCGCCGGCGAGGACGCCCTCGACCAGTTCTTCTGCCGTCACCCCGACGAGTTCCTGGAGCGCCCGGTGGAGGCCGCGATCCTTGACCACGAGAGCCCCCAGATCCATCAGGCCCACCTGCTGTGCGCGGCCTACGAGGGGCCCCTCGGGTGTGAGGACGCCGAGTTCTTCGGTCCTCGCTGGGAGGCCCACGCCGAGGCGCTTGTGAGCGCCGGGCTGCTGCGCAAGCGCACACTGCCCCGCCCCTCCCCCAGCGTCGGCGTCGGCGTCGGCGTCGGCGTCGGCGTCGGCGTCGGGGACACGCTCGCCGGCGAGGAGGCCACCGGGCGTGGCGCCGAGGTCTACGTGCTGCGCCGCCCAGCCGACTACCCCGCCGCCGGCGTCTCCTTGCGCTCGGCCTCCCCCGACAGCTTCGCGATCGTGGATGTGTCCTCCGGCGAGCTGCTTGGCCAGACCGAGGCCGCCCGTGCCCACTCCACCGTGCACGACGGCGCCATCTACCTGCACATGGGCCGCTCCTATGAGGTGCGCGAACTGGACCTCGAACATCGCCGCGCGCTCGTGGCGCCATTCAACGGCGACTGGTACACCCAGCCCAAGCGCGAGACCGACACCGCGATCGAGCGTCTGCTCGACCGCCGCGAGACGCTTGGGGTGACGCTCTCCTTCGGAGAGGTGTCTGTCACCGAGACGGTGCTCGGCTATCAGCGCAAGCGCCTCTCAGATCATGCACAGGTCGACCTTGTGATGCTCGACCTGCCCCAGACCTCCTTCTCCACCCAGGCGCTGTGGTTCGAGCTCGACGGCGCCACCCTCACGGGCCTGGACGGCGACGGTGACGGGACCATCCCCATGGATGCCCTGCTCGGCTCGCTGCACGCCGTCGAGCACGCCCAGATCGCCGTGCTGCCCCTGATCGCGATGTGCGACCGCTGGGACATCGGTGGCCTGTCCACCAACATGCATCCCCAGACGGGTGGCCCCACGATCTTCATCTACGACGGCCATCCCGGCGGGATCGGCATCACCCGCCAGGCCTACCAGCGCTTCGAGGAGCTGTGCCGGGACGCCCGGCGCCTGATCGCCGAGTGCCCCTGCGAGAGCGGCTGCCCATCCTGTGTCCAGTCGCCTAAGTGCGGGAATCTCAACGAACCGCTGTCCAAGACTGGGGCCCTGGTGGTGTTGAGCTCACTGTTGAGTTCGACCTCGCACAGCCCCGGGAACATCTTCTAGGAGTAAGAAACATTCCGTTTATAGATATGTACTGTACGGCTCAACTAGTAGCTTGGTTGATAGAGTCAAGCATGCTAGACACAGTTAAATATATTGCGAATAGGCGCGAGCTCTCCGCGGCCGAATGAGGCGGATTTGCTATATAGCGTGAGAATCGATATAGCATTGATGCGAGTCAACGTTAATTATTTGGGTGTTGACCGTCCGGCTTTCCTCTCGACAAAATAGGTGCTCCCCGCACCCCCACGAAGCCCGAAGAGTAACACGCCACGATACAGAAAGGCGTTTACAATGACAAGGGGCTGCACAGTCGGGTTGATGCTTGCCAGCTCGTTGATTCTCTGGGCGTTGAGCCCTGGATCGTCGTTCGCGTTGGAAAGCACCTGGTTAGTGGATAACGCAGTACTGATGGCTGGAGAAGAAATCGAAGCAAAAACCTCAGCTACACCAATAACTTTTGCGGACATCAAAGGTGGCATCTTCTCGGAAGAAGTAGAACTCTTATGCAATAGCACCTATAAGGGCACAATCGGCCCCGGGAAAGCCGACCGAACCACTGAAGTACTGTTCAAAGAATGTGAAACAAAGAAGGGTCTGTGCGGTGAACCGGAAGCCGCGCCTGTGAATCTGCCTTGGCTGACCAATATCGAATTAATAGGAAATGAATATTATGATGATGTAATCACCACGCAGGGCACGAAAAATGTGGGTTACAAAATAATTTGCGACAAAGTCACGGAAGATACATGTGAACTTCCCTTAACGCGGCCCTTACTCTACAATACGGTGTTCAACGAAATTGGGGTTGAATACGACTCAAATAACGTGAACCAGCCAAAATTTAACTGCACAAGAGGTGGCGCCTCTACCGGGCGCGTCAACGGCATATACTTCATCCCATCAACCAAATCCGGATTAGCCGTAGCAGTCGGTGAAGGATGACTTTTTCAGGGCAAAGATAGATCGGTGGGCGGGTCGGACTGGCCGACCTGCACCACCTACTTGCCGTTCCCCGCCGCGATCTTCTTCAAATCGATAGTGGCGTCGTACAGCTTCGGGTCGACCCCCTGCTCCAGCGCGACGTCCCGCAGCGGGCGCCCCGACTCGGTGGCTGCTTTGACGATCGCTGTCGCCTTGTCGTAGCCGATTGCGCCGTTGAGCGCGGTGGCGACCGCGAGCGTAGCTCCGGCCGAGGCGGCGCAGCCGGCCTTGTTGACGGTGATCCCGTCGACGCACTTCTCGGCGAACACCCGCGAGGTGTTGGCGAGCAGACTCAGCGACTGGAGCAGGTTGCGCGCGATCAGGGGGATCCGCACGTTGAGCTCGAACTGGCCCTGCAGACCGCCGACGGTGATGGCGGTGTCGTTGCCGATCACCTGGGCGGAAACCTGCAGCACGACCTCGGGGATCACCGGGTTGACCTTCCCGGGCATGATCGAGGATCCCTTCTGCAGCTCCGGCAGGAAGATCTCCCCGATGCCGGCCCGGGGGCCAGAGCCCATCAGGGCGAGGTCGCCGGCGATCTTGGTGAGCGACACGGCGATCACCTTCAGGGCGCCCGAGAGCTCCACGAGCGCATCGCGGTTGGCCTGCGCCTCGAAGCGATCGAGCGGCGCGGCGATCTGCTTGAGGCCCGATTCGCGCTTCAGCCGGGCGCGTACCTTCTCGGCGAACTTCGCATGGGTGTTGAGACCCGTGCCGGTGGCGGTGCCGCCGAGGGGGATCTGCCCGACGTGCACGAGCGCGGCCTGCACCCGCTCCTGGCCGAGCGCCATCTGGGCGGCGTAGCCGGCGAACTCCTGGCCGAGCGTGACGGGCACCGCGTCCATCAAGTGGGTGCGACCGGACTTCACGACACCGGCGAAGCTTCGGGCCTTCTTCGCGAACGAGCGTTCGAGCTGCTTGAGCGCCGGCAGCAGCTCGTTCTGGGCGACGTCGAGCGCCGCGAGGTGCACGGCTGAGGGGAACACGTCGTTTGAGGACTGGCCCATGTTGACGTGATCGTTGGCGTGCACACTGTCGCCGGCGAGCGTGGCGATCACCTCGTTGGCGTTCATGTTCGTGGAGGTGCCCGAGCCGGTCTGGAACACGTCGATCGGGAACTGCGTGTCGTGCTTGCCGGCGGCGATCTCGGCGGCGGCTTTCTCGATGCGCCCGGCGCGGCGCTTGTCGAGCAGGCCGAGCTCGCCGTTGACCGCCGCGGAGGCGCCCTTCACGCGCGCCAGCCAGCGCACCACCGATACGGGCACCGTCTCGCCGGAGATCGGGAAATTGCGGGCGGCCTTGGCGGTCTCCCCGCCCCAGAGCTGCTTGTCGGTCATCGAGTCTCCTTGTGCGGAAGGCTGAGCGGTGAACCCGGGAGGCTACCCGCAGAACGCCACGAGCTCCCGCGCGACCCCCACGGGATCGTCGTAGGTCATCAGCAAGCCGGTACTCGACAGGACCCGCAACTGGGCGCATGGGAGCAGGCGCAGCGTCTCCTCGGCCCCGGCAAGCGGGTGCAGCGGATCGTGGTCGGCCCACAGCAGCAGCACGGGCATCCGCAGGCGCGGATAGAGCTCGAGCAGGTGCGTCTGGGCGCCGCGGGGCCAGCGCCGGGCGCACTTGGCCCACGAGCGCGCGAGGTTGGGATTGCCGGGGACGTCGGCGAACGCATGGCGCAACAGGTCGCCGGCCTCAGGGGCGCGGCGCTCCGACATGCGCAGGCCGAGCTCGGGGGTGAACACGAGCTTGGTGGCATGGCTGAGCAGGCGGTCCATTCCTGGAAGCGACCCCCCGAGCGTGGCCAGGCGCCAGGCTTCCCGCTTGCGGGCGTGCTCGACAGGGCGGTGCAGGCGGTTTGGCATCAGCACGAGCCTGCTCGGCTGCATGCGCTCGGTCATGACGGCGTGCAGCGCGATCTCGGCGCCGGCGTCGTGGCCCACCACGAGCGGGTGCGACCCGGCCACCCCCGCGACGAAGCCGCCCATCACCTCGGCGAACCAGTCGATCGTGTAGGGATGGCGGGGACGGTCCTCGGAGTCCCCGTGCAGGGGCAGGTCGGGAATCACCAGCCGGTGACGCTCGGCAAGCCGCTCCGCCACCGGCTCCCACTCACGGTGAGAGAGCAGGCCGGAGTGCAGCAGCACAAGCGGTGGACCGGCGCCGACCTCACGGTAGGCGACCCGGGCGCCGTCGGGATGGTGGTAGAGCCGAAGCCTCATCGGGAGTGTTTCGCGCACGACCACCCTCCCATCGTAAGGAGCCCCGAGCCGCCTGCCCGCCTGCGACTCCGTTCCCGGACCCTGTGGCAGGCGATCCGCGCTGTGGACTGGGCGATCCGCACTATGGGCCAGAACGCCGCACCTTGAGCAGCGCACCGTCGGCCCGGCCCCCGGCACTCCTGCCATTGCAGCCGAGATCGCAGGATGCACCGTGCCTTGCGCGGGTTGCCTTCAAGGCGATCAAAGCTCAACAATCCTGCGTGTGAGCGTGATCCGCACGAACGCCGCTGCCGCTCTGCTCGGCGTCAGCCCAAACACCCTGCGCAGCTGGGAAAGCCGCTTCGGCTACCCCAGGCCGAGGCGCACCGAGGGCGGTCACCGCCAGTTCGACCTGTCTGAGATCGAGGCGCTGAGGCAGGCGTTCTCCGAGACCCAGGACATCTCCTCGGCGATCTCGGTGGCGCGCGAGCGGGGCGAGGGCCCCTCGACCCCCGCACGGCTGGGCTCCGCGCTCGGGTCCTTCAGCGAGGAGAAGGCCGATCGCTTGATGGAAGAGAGCCTGGCGGTGCGCTCGGTCGAGCGCACGATCGAGTCGGTGCTGCTGCCGGCGGTGCAGGCGCTGGCGCCGGAGGACGGCAGCGAGCGACAGAGCGATGCGCCGGCGCCGGCCGGCTCGCCGGAGTTCTGCTTCGCCTGGCGCTATGCCACCGGCTGGCTGGCCGCCGCCCAGCGCGTGGCGCCGCCCGCCAGCCGCGAGGAGGGCGTGCTGATCTTCGACGCAAGCCGCCCCCTGGACATAGACGCGCTGCATGTGCAGGCGCTCGAGCTGTTCGCCAGGCGAGCGGGCTTGCGCGTGCTGACCCTGCCCGTGGAGCTCGACAGCACGCGGGTGGGAAACGCGCTGCGCGCTGTGCGCCCGCGAGCGATGGTGCTCGGCGGGCGCAGCACCTCGCTGGAGGCGATCGGGCGAGTTGTGTACGCGACCAGGCAAAGCGCCGGCGAGCTCCACGAACTCCAGGTACTCGACTACCGCGGGGCTCTGCCCGAGACGGGTGCAAGCACCGTCGAGCGCATCGGACCGGGGCCGGCAGAGGCGCTGAGGATGCTGTGCGAGCACCTTGCTCGCCCCGCCCCCGCGGCGCGCATCGCACCGCAGCCGGCGCCGGTATCGGCTGCCTCTGCGTCCGCAGCCGCGGCAAGCGCTTCCTAGCCAAAGGCCCGTGCGAAGCCCACTCCTGGCTGCCGCTTGCCGGCGGCGACACGCACCTTTTCCTGTCTGCGGCTGGCCGGCGGGGATGCGCACCTATCCTGCCCACCGCTTGCCGGCGACACCGCCCACCTACAATGGGCCGCCCGATGACGGCCCGTCCCAGACACCCGCTGATTCCCGCGCGCGAGGTGGACGCGCGTCAGGAGCTGCCGGCGCTCGAGCTCGAGGTGCTGGAGCGCTGGCGCGAGCGGGACGTGTTCGGGGAGTCGCTGCGCACGCGGGAGGGCGCCGAGCGTTGGGTCTTCTATGAGGGGCCGCCCACTGCCAACGGCAGGCCCGGCTCACATCATGTGCTCTCGCGGGTGTTCAAGGACATCTATCCGCGTTACAAGACGATGCGTGGCTATCTGGTCGAGCGCAAGGGTGGCTGGGACTGCCATGGGCTGCCGGTGGAGATCGCCGTCGAACAGAAGCTCGGGATCTCCAGCAAGACAGAGATCGAGGATCCTGAGCACGGCATCGGGATCGAGCGGTTCAACCGGGAGTGCCGCGACTCGGTGTTCGAGTACCTGGAGGAGTGGAACCGACTGACGGAGCGGATCGGCTTCTGGGTGGATCTCGAGAATGCCTACCGGACGCTCGACGAGAGCTACATCGAGTCGGTCTGGTGGGCGCTCGCGGAGATCGACCGCAAGGGGCTGCTGTACGAGGGCTACAAGGTGGTGCCCTACTGCCCTCGCTGCGGCACGGCGCTCTCCTCCCATGAGGTGGCGCTTGGGTACCGCGACGTTGTGGACCCCTCGGTGTATGTGCGGCTGGCGATCGCTGCAGACCACGGACCGGTGCGGGCCGCAGACAGGCTCTTGATCTGGACCACCACCCCGTGGACGCTCCCGGGCAACGTGGCTGTGGCTGCGGGCCCACGCGTGGAGTACGTGCGTGCGAGCAGCGGCGGGGAGACGCTGATCCTCGCGGCTGGGCTCGTCGAGCGGGTGCTCGGGGAGGGGGTGGAAGTGCTCGACCGCTTCTCCGGGAGCGAGCTGATCGGGGCAAGCTATGAGGGTCCGATCTTCCCCGCCGGCGATCGTGAGCCGGGGAGCCTGCCGGTGATCGGCGGCGATTTCGTGACCACGGAGGACGGGACCGGACTCGTCCACATCGCGCCCGCCTTCGGCGAGGACGACTTCAGGGCAGCGGCGGCCAACGAGCTGTTCGATCCGACCGACCCGCACACGCTGTACAACCCGGTGAGGCCAGACGGCACCTATGACGGCCGCGTGCGGGGTGGCGACGGGGGCTCATATGAGGGGCGCTTCGTGAAGGACCATGGGCTGACCGAGGAGCTGATCTCAGACCTTGATGCGCGGGGGCTGCTGCTGAGGCGCAGCGACTACGAGCACTCCTACCCGCACTGCTGGCGCTGCGGGACGCCCCTGATCTACTATGCCAAGCCGTCCTGGTACATCGCCACCTCGAGGGTGCGCGAGCAGATGCTGGCGGCGAACGAGACCGTCAGCTGGCACCCGCCGCACATCAAGCACGGGCGCTTCGGGGATTGGCTGTCCAACAATGTCGACTGGGCGCTCTCGCGGGAGCGCTACTGGGGCACCCCGCTGCCGGTGTGGCGCTGCCCTGACGGCCACACGCACACGATCGGCTCGTTCGCCGAGCTCGAGCAGCGAACGGGCGCCGGGCTCGCCGACCATCACCGGCCCTATGTGGACGAGGTCGAGTTTCCCTGTCCTCACGCGGAGTGCGGCGAGCCGATGCGGCGGGTGCCCGAGGTGATCGACGTGTGGTTCGACTCGGGGGCGATGCCGTTCGCCCAGCATCACGCACCGCTTGAGAGAGAGGAGATCTTCCGGGAGCGCTTCCCGGCAAACTTCATCTGCGAGGCGCTTGACCAGACCCGCGGCTGGTTCTACTCACTGCTGGCGGTCTCGACGCTGCTGTTCGGAGAGGCGCCGTATGAGAACGTGGTGTGCCTCGGGCTGATCCTCGACGGGGACGGCCAGAAGATGAGCAAGTCCAAGGGCAACACGGTCGAGCCGTGGCAGGTGCTCGACTCCTACGGCGCGGATGCGTTCCGCTGGTACTTCTTCACCTCCAAGCAGCCCTGGGATGGCTATCGCTTCTCCGAGGCGGCGATCGGCGAGGGCGTGCGCCTGTTCCTCAAGCAGCTGTGGAGCACGTATTTCTTCTATGCGCTGTATGCGAACGCGAACGCGCAGACGTTGAATGGGGACGGAGTGTTCGGGGGGGCTGAGGGGGCCACCGCGACGGGACGCGGGGCCGGCTGGAGCGGAATCTCTGCAGCGACCGCGGACAGGCTCGAGGATCTGGATCGCTGGGCCCTCTCGCGTACCGCCGCCACCGCCGAGACGGTCGCCGAGCGCCTTGACGCGTATGACGCGACGAGCGGGGGCCGGGCGATCGCGCAGCTCGTGGAAGACCTGTCGAACTGGTACGTGCGCCGTTCGCGACGGCGCTTCTGGGACGGAGACGCGGCCGCGTTCGCCACGCTGCGGGAGTGCCTGCTGGCGGTGGCGAAGATGCTCGCCCCGTTCTGCCCGTTCGTGGCTGATGAGATCTACGACAACCTCGACGGGACGCTTGCGAGCGTGCACCTGTGCGATTTCCCGGTGGGCGATGCGCTGCCCCCGAGGGACATCTCGCTCGAGGACGCGATGGCGATCGCTCGGGAGACCGTGAGGCTCGGCCTGGGCGCGAGGGCCCAGGCGAAGATCAAGGTGCGCCAGCCGCTGGCGGAGGCGGTGGTGGTGGCCGATGGGCGCGAGCGCGCCGCGATCGAGCGGCTGAGCGAGATCGTGCGCGAGGAGCTGAACGTGAGGCGGGTGCGGTTCGTGACGGGCGCCGAGGAACTGGGCGAGTATGAGGTGAAGGCCAACTACCGCACGCTGGGACCGCTGTTCGGCAAAGACATGCCGCTTGCAGCCGAGGCGATCGCGGCGCTCGATCCGGCGGCGCTTGCGGCCGCGGTGCGTGAGGGGCGCGAGGTGGGGATCGCCGTGGCCGGCCGCGAGCACACGCTCTCAGAGCAGGATGTGATCCTGACGATGAGGGCGCCCGCGGGCTACAGCGTAGAGCGCGAGGGAGCCCATGCGGTGGCCTTGGAGCTCACGATCGACGAGAGCCTGCTGCAGGAGGGGCGCTCACGGGAGATCGTGCATGCTGTGCAGAGCGCTCGCAAGAGCGCGGGCCTCGAGGTCGAGGACCGGATCGAGCTGATCCTCGGCGGCGAGGCTACCCTGCTGGAGGCAGCCCGCGAGCACCAGCCGTATGTCAGCGGTGAGACGCTGGCGGTGAGCGTCGCCCTCGGCGGGGGCGACGCGGGCGCCATGGACTATTGCGAGCAGACCGAGATCGAAGGCCTCGGCCTGGAGATCGCTCTACGCCGCGCGCCGCTCTCCTAGACCCGCCTCAGGCCAGCGCCGGCTCGAGCTCGGCCTCGATCTTCTTCTTCGGGTAGGCCCCGACGACGGTCTTGACGGCTTGGCCGCCCTTGAAGAGGATCATGGTTGGGATCGAGAGCACCTGGAAGGTGGCTGCGGTCTGCTGGTTCTCGTCCACGTTGAGCTTGACGATGCGCAGGTCCTCTCGCTCGGAGGCGATCTCCTCGAGCACGGGACCGACAACGCGGCAGGGTCCGCACCAGGGCGCCCAGAAGTCGACGAGCACGGGCTTCTCCGACTCGACGACCTCGGCCTGGAAGTTGGCGTCGGTGACTTCGCTGAGGGTGCCTGCCATGGGGGTTCTCCTATCGAGTGGGCCGCTTTGCGCTGCTGCCAGGACGCTCGATCTCGCCGAGCGCTCTCCACTCACTATACAAAGTGAAGCGACATATTTCAGGGTCGGGCGCTCTCGGACAGGGCGCCCTTGCGATCGAGCACGGGTCTAGCGGACGAACACGGTGAATCCGTCCCAGTGCCCGACGATCGGCGGGTGGATGCCGGTGAGCGTGGCAAAGACGTGGGGCGAGACGAACACCTCGATGAAAGCCGCGAGGATGAGCATCGGCAGGGCGATCGCGACCGTCACGACGGTGGCCGCGAGCAGTTGATCCCAGTCTCCCCTGCGACTCGCGATGATCCAGGCCGCCAGCGGCAGGAACAGCGCGATCAGCTCGATCAGCGCGTGTGGGAGCACGCCGAGCAGCAGCAGCGCCGGCGACACTTTCAGGAAGTGGGCGACCCCGGCGAGGGTATGGCCGAGCAGATAGGCCTGGGCCGAGAGGGAGAAGGTGGTGGCGCACACCACGAATGTGATCGCGATGCGCCCGCCGTGTTCGTGTACCCAGCGCGAGACGCCGCTCTTGCTCTCAGCCTGCAGCGGCAGCGAGCTGCCCGCGATGAACCCGGCCACGCACGCCATCGCGTGCAGGGCGAGCACGAGCAGGTTGTGGGAGAGCACCGTGGCGACATCGTGAAGCTGACCCACCGCGAACGGCGGGCGCAGCTCGATGGGCTGGACGTAGCCGATCGACAGGGCCGAGATGACAAGCACTGCGGCCAGCAGCCCCAGCGCGGCGGCAGTGGAGCCCGCGACCCATCTGCCGAGCACGGGCAATGGGTGGCTCTGCCAGGCGCGGAGTGTGGTGCGGGTGCGACGAACGCCATGGTAGAGCGCGTAGGAGGATGCGTCCATCCCCTATCTATCGGCCGCTTGCCACGTCCACCTGAGCTGGGTGCGGGGTCGGCGAGGGCGGCTGGGGGCCGAAGCGCAGGCGTGGCACGAGCCACATCGCCTCGGCGGCGATCCGCCAGGACATCTTGCTCTGCCCGAGCTCGCGGTCTTTGAAGACGATCGGAACCTCCGATACTCCGAAGCCGGCTCGCACCGCGCGGTAGGTGAGCTCGACCTGAAAGGCGTAGCCCTGGGAGCGCACGCTGTCGAAGTGGATCGCTTCAAGCACCTCGCGCCTGAAGCACTTGAAGCCACCCGTCAGGTCGCGCACACGCAGGCCCAGCACCAGGCGCGCGTAAGTGGAGCCGCCCTCACTGATGAAGCGCCGCAGCAGGCCCCAGTCGACCACGCCGCCACCCGGGACATAGCGAGAGCCCAGCGCGAGGTCCGCGCCCGAGCGCACCGCCGCCAGCAAGCGCGCCAGGTCGGCAGGATCGTGGGAGAAGTCGGAGTCCATCTCCATCACGTAGGCCGCGCCGTGGTCGAGCGCGTAGCGGAAGCCAGCGAGGTAGGCGGGGCCGATCCCGTTCTTCTCGGTGCGGTGCAAGACCTCCACCTGCTGGCTCTCGGCGGCGAGCCTGTCAGCGATCTCGCCTGTGCCGTCTGGGGAGCCGTCGTCGACGACCAGGATCTTGTAGATCCCGTCGTTGGCAGCCGCGAGCACGTCGCCGGCAGCCGCCACGATCGCCTCGATGTTCTCGGCCTCGTTGTAGGTGGGGAGGATCAGCCAGGGGGTCGCGGAAGTGTCGGGTGGATCGGCGTAGCTCATGGACGCGTACCCTAAAGCGTGGCAAGGAGCGGCGCGCACCTGCAGCCGGACCATCGCATCGCATCAGTGGATATCCAGCCAGACAGGCTCACGCGCACCGGGACGGCATCTGCTCGCGCCAGGTGGGTGTGCGCGGTGATGCTGACGATGACCCTCGCTCTGCTGCTCACCGGGGCGGCCCAGGGACAGCCTCTGCAATCGCCCATGAGCGCAACCCAGCTCGACGGCTACATAGCCGGGGTTGCCCGCGCCTGGGAGCCCTATACGACAAGCGATGGGCGAGTGGCGGACCCGCTGGATCCCACCGACACGGGCGACAACTACGGCGTGGTCCTGCTCGCGGACGTGATGCTGAAGGTGGCCCAGCAGACCGAGGACCACGAACTCGAAGAAGACGGGGCGCGGATCCTGACATCGGCGCTGAGGCTGCCGGTGCCCAACGATCCCTTCAACCTGCTCGCGATCGCCGCCGTGATCCATGACGGCCGGAGCGGGGACTTCCCGCCCGCCATCTGGGAACGTCTTGCCGCGCCGCTCAGCGAACGGGCCGGACAGATCGGCCCGACGACGGGGACCACCTGTCTGGCGGAGCCCGGCTGCTACGACAACTGGCGGCTGGTGTGGTCGGCTGGCGCGGCGCTGTTGCTGGGCGACGGTGTGGTGGGCGCGCCCGGCTCGCTGGCCAGCGCGGGCGCGTCGGTATCAGAGCAGATCGCCAGCGACCTCGAAATGGCCGTGCGCCATGCCGGGGCGCCGCTGCAGACGAGCGTTCCCGGAGCACAGACGAGCGTCCCCGACCGGTCCACCGCCACCGCACCCGGACGCCACAGGCAAGGAGCCAGCGGCCACCACAAGCCCGAAGGCGGCCTACTCACGAGCTCCCCACCTGGGGGCGGCGCTCGCGAGCTCTCCGATCCCGGGGCCGAGCCCGCCGCCTATGAGCTGTTCTCGACGTTCATGCTCGAGCTGATCGGCGAACTGGACCCGCGGGCGATCACCCCGGCGGTGGCGAGGTTGCGCCGTCAGGCCGACCGCTACGCGCTCGAGATGATGGCGCCCGACGGCCAGCTGTCGCTCTCGGGACGCTCACTCGACCAATCCTGGGTGCAGGCGGCGGCCGCCGCGCTCGGCGCGCGACGAGCGGTGCTCGATCCGGCGGGCGCCGGCGCCTGGCGGGCCTTTGCCGATCGCGCCGTCTCCTACCTGCAGGCGGACTATCCGATCGGGGCCGACGGCTTGCTACCGATCGTTCCCGGGCTGATCCACGAATGGAACCCGGCGATCATGGACGGCTATGCGGCCATGAACCAGTACGAGGGTTTGACGCTGTGGCTGCTGTCGGACGCGCTCGCCCAGTGGCCGCGGACAGAAGCTCTGCGCGCGTCGCTGCCGTCCGACAGCGGGGAACTGCTTGCCGACGATCTGGGCTCCAGTGGCCTGGTGTGGGGCCGTGCCGCCGGCGTGTGGTGGGAGCTCGGCGGTCGCAGCATCGGAGCCGATCCACGCTCGGCGCAGGGACTCGTGGCGGTGAAGGTGAGCGGAGCGAGCGGTTGGCGGGACCTGCTGGCGCTGCGTCCGGTGCAACGCGGACGCACGAGCGCCTGGACGCTGCGCTTGGCGCACGGGGGAACCGCGACGCCGACCTTCACGCGTGTGAAGGGAACGGGTCGACGGGTGTTGCTGATCGGCAGCTACATACGGGCCGACGGCCACACGCTGGCGCCTGCCAGGTGGGCTCTGAGCACCAACGACACGGGGGTCAGGCTGAGCATGAACGTGCCACCGAAGACCGCCCTGCACACCACGATCTGGCTCGCCGCGAATGGCTCACACCTGTCAGCCGGCGGAGCCAGGACCCAGAGGGAACCCTGCACCGTGACGGCCTCCGGGCAGGCCTGCCCGGAGACGGTCGAATGGGCCCACACGAGGAACGCGGCGCTGCGGGTCGGCGCCTCCGGCTGAGATCAGGCTCGCGGTTCGCCCTTCAGAACGTCTTTGGAATGGCTTTCTGCACGTGGCGATGAAGTTCTCGGGCGAGCACCGTCAGGGCTGGGCGGGCAGCTCCGTAGGCGTCGATCAGACCGGCGTCCCAGGTGATCTTGCGGGAGAGCCTGTAGGGAGAGCCGGGCGAGCGCCAGTGGTAGTAGTAGACCCTCGTGATGCGCGAGCTGAGTTTCGCGAACTTGATGATGTTGCTCGCGACCTTCGCCGAGTAGGCGGTTCCGTGATAGATCAGCCTGCCTTTGAAGCGCCACCACACGACCCCGCCGACCTCGCTGAACCAGACCTGTCCGTGCACCGCCGCCAGCAGGTTTTCGATCAGCCTGGGGTTGTCGGTGCTGACGCTGTTGTAGGGGTTGAAGGGCCAGATCTTCGGATAGGGATGCGCTCTTTCCAGGAAAGCGCCGATCCAGGCCTCGACGTTCCCGTCAGAGTCGAGGATGTCCGGAGCCGTCACCTCGCACCCGGGGCAGTGGGCGGCCAGCACGTTGTAATACTCGGCCGCAAGCAGCGGATGGTGCGCGGTCGGCTGGGTGCTATGTGTGGCCTCGTCCCAGGGAACGAACTCCTTCACCCACGGGAACAGCTTTCTGAACCGCTTGAAGGCCGCCAGGAACTGTCCTGGGCTGGGAGCCCGGGAGCTGTTGTCGGCGTGCTGAAAGGTTATGAGCGGAGTGATGTGGTAGGCGTGCTTGACGGCGTTCAGCCAGGCTGTGGCTGTGGCCAGGTCGCGTGGCTTCAGCGCCACGTTCCAGGGCACCACGTCACGGGCGAGGTGCACACCGAGCTCGCCGACCCGCGGATCGGAGAACGTGCTCGGTTCGTAGTCGGAGAGACCGAAGCGAAAGGATGCCGCGGCGGTGCCCGCCGAAGCGAGACCGGCTAGCACGAGGCAGGCCAGCAGAAGCGCGCAACGACGGGCGGCGCGAGCCGGAGAAGCGCCTGAACGAGCGGGGGAAACGGGACGAGCAGCGGAAGCGCTTGAGCGAACCCGGGAAACGAGAGGAGCCGGAAAGGCGCTTGAACGAGCCGGGAAAACGAGACGAGCCGAGGAAGCGTGGGAAAGGTGTGGGTGGGTGCGCATAACGGTGGTGAGGTCTCCTGTCAGCCTTCGCGAAGGTCGCCGCCCAGCACCGAGCCCAACACCCAACCCCCAGTTGTGCTGTCCCGGTTATCATAGGCGCCGATGAGCTGGTGGCGCGCCGCTCTGTCGGCGGGACTGCTCGTCGGGGGACTCCAAACAGCCGCGGCGGCACACCCGGCCTCGAACCCGCGGTCACCCACGCAAACAGTCACGGCGGCGCACCCGGCCTCGAACCCGCGGTCACCCACAATGAGCTCGAGGACACCCCCGGTGGGCTCGCTCGCGGACTCACCGCTCATAGCCCGGGGACGCAGCGCAACCGTGGAGCGCTCCCCATTCGGGCTCTCAATCGAGTATCCCCTGATGCAGCGAGCGCTCGGCAGCGGGGCGTGTCCGAGTCTCGCGCTCGTGAGGACCCTGCGCGAGCTCGGCTCTCCGACGCTGCGCATCGGAGGCGACTCCCAGGATCTGGCTGGGTCGACCGCCGCCTATCACTACGTGATCCCGCCGACCTTCTGGACCACGCTCGGTTGCCTGGCCCGCGAGACCGGCGCGCCGATCGTCGTGGGGCTGAACTTCGCCGAGGGTCCGGCCGCGGACGAGCTCGCCACGATCGCTTCCGCCGAGCAGACGATCCCCTCCTCACAGCTGAGCTTTTCGCTCGGCAACGAGCCCGACCTCTATGGGTTCAGTCACATTCTGCCGAACGAACCTGGCGTGATCGTGCCGGCGTTTCGCCCGCCGCCATGGACGGGCGCGACGTATGCGAGCGAATGGTCCAGCCGTCGCGCGATGCTCGGACAGATCCCGCTCGAGGGGCCCGACATCGCCGGCATCGGCTGGCGGGCTCCGATCTCCGGGCTGTTGAGGACGGATCCTCCGATCGCGATGACCGTGCACGCCTACCCGACTGTTGCCTGCGGTTCGGCGGGCGCTCCCACGACCGCAGCGCGCCTGCTCTCCAAGCACGCGAGCGTCGGGCTGGTTGAAAAGTACAGTTGGCTGCTGGCCGTGGCGCGCGCGACCGATCGACCGGCGGTCGTTTCCGAGAGCAACAGCGCCTCTTGCGGCGGCAAGCCGGGCGTCTCCGATACGCCGGTGGCGGGTGTGTGGGCCGCGCGCTATGTGGTTGCGGCGCTGCTGGCGGGCTTCGCACAGGTGCGCTTTCACACCGCCGGCACCAGCTATGACTCGATCGCATTCCAGCCCGACGGCTCGGTCGCGATACGTCCGCTCGGACACGCCCTGCTGTTCCTGCACCGCTGGATCCCCCTCGGCAGCCGCGTGGTGTCGAGCTCGAGCGATCCACACATCCTTGCCGCAACCGTCTCCCACGGTAGGAGCGCGAGCATGATCGTGAGCTCTTTCTCGCCGAAGCCGATCCCGTTCTCGATCGAGGTCACCGGAGGCGCATCACGGCTGCGCACCGAGACCCTGACGACCGCGAGCCCCCTCGAAACAGGGGGGTCGGTCTCCGTCAGCGCTCACCGCGCCCGACTCGTGCTCATGCCGAACACGGTCGTGGCTCTCAGAACCGGCTGAGACACGTGGCCGGCGAGTTGCCAAACTCGGTCATCGCTGACGCTCTGGAGGAGCTGGGCGATCTGTACGAGCTCGACGGGGCGATCGTGCACCGAGTGCTCGCCTACCGCAGCGCCGCACGAGCGGTGCGCGAGGCCCCGGTGTCGGTCGCGGCGCTGGCGCGGGCGGGCCGCGCGACAGAGCTAGCGGGCATCGGCGCCACACTCGAGGAAAAGATCCTCGCCCTGATCGAGACGGGCACGATCCCGGCGGCTGAGAAGCTGCGGGCGAGGGTTCCGGCGGGACTGATCGCGCTCACCCGGCTGCCCGGACTCGGGCCGAAGCGCGCTCGGCTGCTGCACTCAGAGCTCGGCATCGACTCGCTCGATGCGTTGCGCGAAGCGGCGCTTGCGGGACGGCTGCGCACCGTGAGGGGGCTGGGCGCCAAGTTCGAGGCGAGCGTGCTCGACTCGATCGCCAGGATGGCAGCCGATCCCGCCGAGCACAGCGTGGCACGCCTGATCCTGCCGAAGGCGCTGGACCTGGGCGCAGCGCTTGCCGGTGGGCTGGCAGAGCGCGGCGGACAGGGAACGGAGGTGCTGATCGCCGGCTCGGCCCGGCGGATGGCCGACAGCGTGAAGGACATCGATCTGATCGCGGTGACCCGCAAGCCCGTGACACTCGCCAAGAGCCTCGCCTCGCTGCCCGAGGTCGAGAGCGTCGCCTCGGCCACCAGGGCGGGAGCGAGAGCGCGGACCTATTCGGGCATGAGCGTGGATCTGCGGATCGCAAAGCCCGGGCAGCTCGGCAATCTGCTGCAGCACTTCACCGGCTCCGGCAAGCACAACGCGGCTCTGCGCGAAGCCGCCGTGCGCCGCGGTTTGCATGTCTCCGAGTACGGCATCGAGGACGACGCGACAGGCGCCACGACTGTGTGCGCGAGCGAGCCGGAGGTGTACGCGCGACTCGGCTTGGCCTACATCGAGCCGGAGCTGCGCGAGAACCGGGGCGAGCTGGCGGCCGCCTCGCTCGAGTCGGGCCCCGCCCTGCCCGAGTTGATCGAGCTGGGGGACATCAGGGGCGATCTGCACTGTCACACGGTCGCCTCGGACGGACGCAACTCGATCGAGGAGATGGCGCTTGCGGCACGCGAGCGGGGCTATGAGTATGTGGCGATCACCGACCACTCCGCCTCGCACGGGTTCGGCAACGATGTCTCGCCCGAACAGTTGCGCC
>DATHPT010000076.1:0-2032 GCA_035483615.1 Solirubrobacteraceae bacterium
CAACGCGAAGTGCTCCGGGTGCCTCGGTGACCCCGTTCGGAGCATCTGGTGTGACGAGCGTGGCGCCCGTCGGGCTGGCATAACACCCAGTGATCGTCCCGTCGCCCCCCGGGATCGAACCGACCGCCACCGCCGCTCCCACGCCAAGCGCCGCTGCCGTCGGCAGCGCGAGCTGTAGCGCCCGTTTGGACCGCTTCATCCGCTGCACCGCCTGCGCTATCCGGCTTGCCTCTTCCGCGCTCATGCCCATCCGCTCCTAAGTCTCAACCTCGTTGCGAGCGGCGCGCAGCGCGCTCTCCGTCGCCTATCGCGGGGTACCAAACCAGACCGCCCGGACGGTGTCAAGCAAACTCGACGGTTGTACGCCACGAAGCCAACTCCTACGCGTACGCGTGGGGCAGGAGTTTTGGAACTAATAGCCTCGACCGAGCACGCAAGCGCAACACCAGCACTGCCGGCCCGGGAAGCTCCTACGCCACGACCTCAACGCCAACCAGGTCGGCGGCGTCCATGCTCCCGGGCGTCTCCAGCGCCAGCACCGCGTCCAGCGCGGCGATCGCCACCGCGAGCTGGTCCAGGTCGGGCTCGCGCGTCGTCAGCAATTGCAGCTTCAGGCCGGGCCACATGATCGCTTTGACCCAGCGCCGGTTGCGATTGCGACCGGCGAACTTGATGATCTCAAAGGAGATCCCCGCGATGATCGGCACGCCCAGCACACGCGAGGCGACGAGCAGGTACCAGGCGGGCAGGCCCACGGCGCCGAACACGAAGATCGACACCACCATCACGATCAGGAGGAAGCTCGTGCCACAGCGCGGGTGCAGGCGCGAGAAGCGCTGGGCGTTCTGTGGCGTGAGCGGCAACCCCGCCTCAAAGCACGAGATCGTCTTGTGCTCCGCGCCGTGATACTCGAATACGCGCCTCAGGTCTTTGATCCGCGAGAGCAAGACCATATACCCCAAGAAGATCGCCGTTCTTACGCAACCCTCGACGATCCAGAACAGCGCGGAGGAGTGCAGCTGTCCCTTGACGAGGCTGGTCAGGCCGAGCGGCAGCAGGAAGAACAACCCGATCGCGAAGATGAGCGCGATAACGACCGTCCCGGCCCAGATGCCGGCGCCGATTTCCTGCGCGTCCTCGTCGGCCTCCCCCTCGGGGAGCTGCGCGTTGGCCGAGATGCCAAGCGCCTTGAAGCCGATCGCAAGCGACCCGCCGAGCGCGACGATCCCGCGCAGGATCGGGATGCGCAGCGAACGGTGACGCGCCAAGGCCGAGGCGAGCGGGAAGGTGGTGACTTCGATCTCGCCGAGGGCCTCCTTGGTCGGAGACACACCGTCGGGAACCGCCACGTCGGAGGCGGGGGAGCCGCCGTTCGACGAGGCGTCGCCGGACACGGCGTTTCGCTTTCCGAGCCCCGTGGTGGCGGTCGGCTTGCGCACCGCAACCGCCCAGTGGCGCACCCCACGCATCATCACGCCCTCGAGCACCGCCTGCCCGCCAAGGGGAGCGTCGCGCTTGGCGGTCAGCTCGCCGTCGGGGAGTTGAGCGACGGCGCCGGTCTCCGCTGAGCGCATCGCGTGAGCGGTTGAGGCCGCCTGAAGGTTGCTTGCCTGCACCCCCCCACCGACACCCGGTCGAGAGGCCATCCTGCTACTGGGGGCGGGCCTGCGCCTGAGTGCCGGCCTGTGCTGTGCGCTGGCGTCCCTTGGCGACCCGGCGTTGGAAGCGCTCGACGCGTCCACCTGTGTCGATGAGCTTCTGGCGTCCCGTGTAGAACGGGTGACAGTTGGAGCACACCTCGACGTGGATCTCCTCCTGCGTGGCATGCGTCGTGAACTCGTTGCCGCACATGCAGCGCACGTGCGCCTCGACGTAGTTGGGGTGGATCTCCGCCTTCATCGTCCAGGCATTCTAGCGGCCTCAGGCGCCAGGGGGGACCGGCGCCTGCTTGACCTGCGCGGAGAGGGTCGGCTGCAGGCAGCGAGAGGTGTGCAATTCGGCTCGCTTTAGCACGTGCCCCCTTTCGCCCAGC
>DATHPT010000077.1:0-3212 GCA_035483615.1 Solirubrobacteraceae bacterium
CAGGCAGAGATAGCAGCCGCTGAGCAATCGCTTGCCGAGACTGAGCAGCGGCTCCAGCTCGACGCCGACATGCTCCGCATGGCCCTAGAGCTGGCCGAGGACGTGGCAGCGGTCTACATGAGCAGTAGCGAGCAGATCAAACGCGGCTACAACCAGGCGTTCTTCAACAAGCTCTACATCACGCCGCAGTGGGACGACGACCACGAGCAGATAGCCGTCCGGGTCAGCCGTGCCGAGCTGACCAAGCCCTACGCCATCCTGCTCGACAAGCACCTGCCGAACAAGGTCTTGAACGAGGTCGAGCTGATCCGAGCAGCCACCACAGCAGGAAGCGGCCCAAACGAGCCGCTTCCTGATGCTGGGTGTTCGATCTTCGTGAAACTGGCGGAGAGGGAGGGATTCGAACCCTCGAACGAGGTCAACCCCCGTTACGCGATTTCCAGTCGCGCCCATTCAACCGCTCTGGCACCTCTCCATGGCTTGCGATGCGCAAGCGGTCCTTGAAGGCTACGACACACTGGCCTTCGGCGTTGGTAGGCTTGCGATCATGCTCATCGCCAGCGCAGCCGTCAGCAAGGACATCGGATTGCTCGCCACGTTCCTCGGGATCGGATTGATCGTGAATGTGATCGTGGTGTTCATAGCAGTGCTCGTTCGCGGCGAGCGCCAGCAGAACCAAAAGCGCTAGAGCACGTAGACGGGGGTGCCCACCGGCGTGCGCGAGTAGAGCGCGATGACGTCGGGAATGCGCATCCTGACGCACCCGTGCGAGGCGTCGTGGCCGATCGAGGAGTACTCGCTTGGGTCGATCCCGTGGATGCCGGCCCCCCCGTTGAAGGCCATGAAGCGCGCCTTCAACGGGTCCTGAGGCCCGGGCGGGATCGTCTTGCCTGCGAGCGCCCCCGCCCAGGCCGAGTTGGGGACGTACCAGGGCGGGTCTACCTGCTTCCACTGGATGTGGTAGAGGCCGGGGCTCGTTTCAAGGCCCTGCATACCCACTGCGATTTCGTAGGTGCTGGCGAGTTTGAGGCGATCGTAGAACTGGAGCTGGAACCGCTCGCGGTTGACGACGATGTAGGCGGGATAGCGGGCGGCCAGCTCGCTCGTGGTGACCGCAGGCAGGCGCTCGAGCGTGGGGACGGCGACGGTGCGCCTGGCGCTTGGCCCGGTCAGGGCGTGTGCGACGCGGGCGGCGAGACGCTTCTGCTCGACCGCAACGCCTGTCCGGTCGGAGACCTCCTTGAGGCCTTCGGCATCGGGTTCGACGGTGGCATCGCGTGGGGCGGTGTTCACGGCGGCGCCCACCTGGGCAGCGAAGTTGCGCAGGGCATCCCGCGAGTAGGTCACCTGAAGGGGCACGTTCCTGTTCACCCTGCCCCCGAACAGCCCGCGCCAGGTGCGCGAGAGGATCGACCCGCTGTGGCTTGCCTTGACGGCTTCGGAGACGGTTCCTGCGACGTCCACGGCCACACCGGCACCGCGTGGGGTGATCCGCCAAGACTTGCCGTGCAGGGTGACCTTCACCGGCCGTTCCATCGACGTGGCGACGCTGCGCCGTAGCCTGGCGGTGGCGGCCGCCGCGCTCAGGCCTCCCACTTCGATCCCGTCGATGCGCACACCCTTGGCGATCTCATCGCGCCGCCCGTGGTCATAGAGGTACATGGCGATCGCGAGCACGATCACGAGGCCGGAAAGGCCGAAGAGGAGTGCCAGGGGAGTACGTATGGCGGCTCTGCTCATCGCGTCGCGTGCATCTCGGACTCAGACGGATCCCGGCTCGTGAAGCACGATTCTAGTCGAATGCAGGCAGCGAAAGAGCAGCATGCGAAGGACATAAATGGTTCTATTCACCGCGAGCGGCGCCTGCCCTTCTCAGGAGGAGACCGTCATTGTCAGGATCGCATCCTGGACGCGTCCTGCGCCGTCGCGCCCGCCGGCGAGTACGACGCGGTTGCCGAGCGCGACGGCGGCCAGGTCTGACAGCGCCAGTGGAAGCTGCCCCGCCGCGTGCACGCTCCCGTCGGCAGAGATCGCGAGGATGCGCTGCGTTTGGCTTGTGGAGGAGGCGTTGCGCCCGCCGAAGACGAGCACCGTACCCCCGACAGCGACGGCGGCGGCATGCGTGAGCGGGTCTGGCAACAGGCCGATCCTGGCGATGGCGCCGGTGGAGGGATCGAAGCTGTAGATGTCGCGGCTGGCCGCTTCTCCGCTCGTGCCTCCGGCAATGAGGAGCTTTCCGCCGACGCTCGCGACGGCTGCGTAGCGCAGGGGCTTGGGGAGGGTCCCTACGACGCGCGCCCCTGCTCCGGGGCGCCAGGCGAGGATCGTGCGCAGGGGAGCTTGGCCGGTGTAGCCGCCGACGACGTACACGCTGCCGCCAAGTGAAGCGGTGGCGATGTCGGACGCGGGTGTGGGCAGGCTGCCGGCAGGCTGCGCGGAGCCGGAGGGTGAGACGCGCGTGATCTGCGAGAACGAGGAGACGACGCCGCCCCCGAAGAGGTAGGCGTAGGTGCCGAGCACGCTCGCCGAGGCGTCGTGCAGGGCAACTGGAAGCGTGCCGATCCGATGTGCGCTCGTGGGAGTGACCGCGACGACGTCCGCCACCGAGCCTTCTGCCTGGTCGATGCCCCCCATGAGCAGAAATCCTTCTCCTCCCAAGGCTGCGACGGCAGCATCCTGGACGGGGGCTGGAAGCGTACCGGTCTGCCGGCCGGTCACGCGGATCGTCGCTCCCACGCGCGCACCCGTACCCGCACCCGCGCGCACGCGTGGGGCAGCGCTTTTCGGAGTTGTGCCCCCAACTGCGGCCCTGCCACCGCGACCGCCCGCGCCACCGCCGGCAAGCAGGACGATCGCGAGCAAGACCACCACAACCAGCGAGAGCAGAGCTGCGCCACGCCGCCGCCTGAGCCGCCGCGCACGAGCAGCACGGCGCAGCGCGCGTGGGTCGCTAACTCGCTCGGGGGTCATCCTGTGGCACGCGCTCGAAGCTCATACATCGAGGAGGGCCGTCCTCAGGGGTGAACCACCGCGGCGTAGTCTGGGCCGCCACGGGGTCCCGCCGGGACGAAGTCCATGCCGTCGGGGATGTTCAGGTAGCCCGGAGCGGTGCCCGGCTGGTCGGTGTGGCCGTATTGCCAAATGATTCGCTTGGTGCGCGGGTCGATCTCGACCACCCGGTGGCGGTAGTCGTCGTTGAGCACTATGTCGCC
>DATHPT010000078.1:0-7177 GCA_035483615.1 Solirubrobacteraceae bacterium
CCGGCACCACCCCCCCGAAGCGGTCATGGACCTGCTGGGAGGAGATCACATTCGAGCGGATGGTTCCGTCCCCGCCGACGACGGCCGCGCAGGTGTCGTCACAGCTCGTCTCGAGCGCCAGAATCGTCATGGCCGGTAGACCGCCACGCGAATGTCCTCACAGCTCGTCTCGAGCGCCAGAATCGTCATGGCTGGCAGACCACCACGCGAATGTCCTCACAGCTCATGTCGAGCGCCAGATCGTCATGGCCGGCGGCGACAGACGCGAAAGCGCTCTGCCCAGCGGCGGCTACCGCCTGTTTCAGGACCCTCATACGGGTCCAGGGTTGGGCACGTCGTCAAGCGAGCCCGCAAGCGTGGCGGGGGTCCGCCACATCACAAGCGCGTCCTCACCGTTGTCCTGGTAATAGCGCCTGCGCAATCCCGCGGCACGGAAGCCCTCGCGCTCGTAGAGGTGGATCGCGACATGGTTGGAGCGACGCACCTCGAGCGTGAAGCGCGCTCCGTCGTCCCCCACTCGCTCGTACAGCTCTGCCAGCAGCGCCGAGGCCACTCCCTTGTGCTGATGGTCGACGTCCACCGCCACATTCATCACATGCCACACGGTGTCATAGCGTGAGCAGATCAGATAGCCGACGAGTCGTCCGTCGTGGACCGCTGCAAGGCAGACCCCGGAGGACTTCGAAAGCTCGAGCACGAACATCGCCAGCGACCAGGGCGTCGGGAAGGCACGACGCTCGATCGCGATGACTCGTGGCAGGTCGGCATAGGAGAGAGCCCTTATGTCCAGATAGAACGACCCGTCGGTCCTGATCTCAGCCATCGAGGAGCCCACCTAGGAGACCGCCCCCTCGAGCGCGATCTCCGCGTCCGGACGGCGCCGGTAGTCGGGCGCGACCGATGCCTCTCCGACGGTCGCATGCAGACCCAGCTCGCAGATCGCACGTGCGTCTACCCGGTGAAGCGGGGAGACCGCAGCAGGAACCAGCACGCCCAGCTGCTCGAGCGCGTCCTGGTAGCGCAAGGCTCCGTCCCCTACCGCGATCCAGTCGCGCACCTCCACCTGAGCCTCAGCCGGTTTGCGCAGCTCTGCCAGCAGCTCTGCCAGATTCGCGGGCGCAAGCGCCCGGGGACCGAACAGCTCTGACTCACGATCGTATCCGGCAACGAAGACCTCGCCGCGCCGAGCGTCGATCACGGCCCATATCCCGGTGGATCCGACTGTCGAGCTTCGCGTATCGGCGAGGTCTGTGCCCACGACGCCCTGTGCGGCCTTCTCGCCGGCCGAGCCGGCGACCGCCGCCTGCACGCCAGCTTCAGCGAACGCCACATGTGCAAGCGCCCTCAGGCTCGATACGCCCACCAGCTCCGCCTCCAGCGACTGCGCAAGTCCCCTTGCGGTGGCCACCCCGATGCGCAGCCCTGTGAAGGTTCCGGGCCCAACGCCCACGGCAATCCGCTCGACCTCGCCCCAGCCGATGCCCGCTTCCTCCAACAGCCGGTTCGCAAGCGGCAGCAGCCGGGTGGCGTGCCCCGGCCGCTGCTCGCCTTCCGGGTCGTCTCGCGCCTGGATCAAGCTGCCATCGGCAAGCCTCAAGCCAACCGCGGTTGCGCTGGTCGCCGTATCGAGGCCGAGCACGATCATCTCGAGACCTCGCGCACCTCGATATGCCGGACATCGCCGCCCCTGTGAGCAAGCGTCACCACCAGGCGAGCATCCCGCAGCTCAGCGCTCGTCTCCTCGGGCCACTCAACGAAGGCGATCCTTCCGGGACCCAAATAGTCATCGAGCAGGGCCGGCTCCTCCTCCTGAAGACCAGCAAGCCGGTAGAGATCGAGGTGGGACACCGTCACCTCAGCGCCCTCATAGCGATGGCCGATCGCGAAGGTCGGGCTGGTCACCGGGCCCGCCACCCCGAGGGCTCTCGCGGCCCCCCGTACGAGCGTGGTCTTCCCGGAGCCCAGCTCTCCCCGCACGAGCACGACGTCCCCCGACCTCAGGGCAGCCGCAAGCTCGGCGCCCAGCGCCTCGGTTTGAAGCGAATCCGAGGTCTCGACGATGCGTGTCGTCACGTTGCAAGACTAGTCCAACCTAAGCCGGCGCCCCGCAACATCCGCAAAAAAACGGCCGGCCCGCGGGAGAGAGAAAGCGCGGACCGGCCGTGGTGCTTGGGAGGATGGTGAATCCGATATCGACAGATCGCTCGACTTTCTTTAGCGAGCGGGCGGGAGCCTGCACGCTTCTTTAGCGAGCGCGCGAGAGCCTGCACGCGCATATGGGACTCAAAAGAGTCCGAGCTGGCGCACTGAGCCCGCCTGGTCTCAGAAGAGCCCAAGCTGGTCCACAGCGCCTGCCTGGTCATGCTCGAGCTGCGCAGAGCTCTCTGGCGCTGCGCTCGCCGGGGGCGCCTCCGGGATCGGCTCCAACGCCTCCGAGCTCGTCTGCCGGGGCTCGGGCAGCGCCAGCAGCTCAGGCAGCCGCGAGAAGTCCTCACGCAGAGTCTCGAGCATCCGCGGCGTATAGAGCGCGGCCGCGGGATGGAAGATCGGGTAGAGCCGCACCGTGCGCCTACCCAGGGTCAGCTCCTGCGCTTTGCCGTGCAACCGTGTGATCCCCGTGGGATCGTCGCGGAGCAGCTTCGTCGAGAAGTTGCCGAGCGAGCAGATCACCCGCGGCTGGATCAACTCCACCTGGCGATACAGGTACTCGCTGCAGTTCTCGATCTCCCCAGGCAACGGGTCGCGGTTGCCGGGCGGCCGGCACTTGAGCACGTTCGCTATGAACACGTCCTTGCGTGCCATCCCGATCTCGCCAAGCAGCGTCTCCAGCAGCTTGCCGGCGCGACCCACGAACGGCAGCCCCTGCTCGTCCTCGCTCGCCCCGGGAGCCTCCCCTATGAACATCAAGTCGGCGTCGGCGTTCCCGGCCCCGAACACGACATTCTTGCGGGTGGCGGCGAGTTCCTGACAGCGGACACACCCCTGGGCCTGCGTGAACACCTGCTTGAGGGCGTCGCGCCGCCCCTCGGCCGACTCGTTGGTCTCTGCTGAAGGCACCGCGTCGGATGGTAGTCACAGACCGCTTCAGGCGGTATGCTTGAGGCGAGTCGCGACCGGTATCCCCCAGGGAACTGGACCGAGCCAGATGAACTTGTCGATCTTCACATCGATCTGCCCATGAGGGCCCTGCGTACTGTGGGCGAGTTGCGTGCAGCGCTCGAGCCGGCTCGCCGGGCGGGCCGCACGATCGGCCTGGTCCCAACCATGGGCGCCCTGCACGAGGGTCATCTCTCCCTGATCGCCAGAGCCCGCGCCGAATGTGACCTGGTTGTGGTGTCGCTGTTCGTGAACCCCGCCCAGTTCGACGAGGCCGCCGACCTGGACCGCTATCCCCGCCAGGAGCAGCACGATCGCAGCCTCGCAGCCCAGGCGGGCGCCGACCTGCTGTTCGCGCCTTCCCCCGAGGAGGTCTATCCGGCCGGGTTCTCGACCTCCGTGGAGGTCCTGGGCCTCACCGATCGCCTCGAGGGCGCCGTGCGCGGGGCAGCCCACTTCCGGGGGGTCACCACGGTCGTGACGAAGCTCCTGAACATGGTGGCGCCCGATGTTGCCTATTTCGGCCAGAAGGACGCCCAGCAGGTGATCGTGATCCGCCGTCTCGTCGAGGACCTGAATCTGGCAGTCCGCATCGAGACGTGCCCGACTGTGCGCGAGCCCGACGGTCTTGCGATGTCGAGCCGCAACGCTCATCTGGGTCCTGAGGATCGGGCCCGCGCGATCGCTCTCCATCACGGGCTTGCAGCCGCTCGTGCAGCGGTGTCGAGTGGGGAGCGCTCCGCCGATGCGCTGGTGCGCCTCGCGCGCGAGGCAATGGCCCCATTCGAGGTGGAGCCCGAGTATCTGGCGCTGGTCAGCCCGGATACGCTCGAGCCCATCTCACGCCTGGATGAGCCGGCGCTGCTGGCGATCGCGGCGTGTGTCGGGAGCACCCGGCTGATCGACAACGAGATTCTGTATCCCGCCGTGCCCTCAACCCCCAGCGAATCGAACCCGAGAAAGGCTCAAGCCATATGCAGCGCGTGATGCTCAAGTCGAAGATCCACCGGGCCACCGTGACCGACTGCGACCTGCACTACGTCGGGTCGATCACGATCGACCCCGACCTGCTCGAGGCCGCGGACATCCTCGAGCACGAGCAGGTCCACGTTGTCGACGTCGACAACGGCGCCCGCTTTGAGACCTACACGATCGCCGGCGAGCGCGGCTCGGGTGCGATCAAGGTCAACGGCGCCGCCGCGCGGCTCGTGCACCGCGGCGACACCATCATCGTCATCTCCTACGGGCAGTACGACCGTGCCGAGATGGAGCACTACGAGCCCCGCGTGGTTCACGTCGAGACTCACACCAATCGCATCATCACCGTTGACGACGCGGTGGCGACCCTGCTCAGCTCACAGCCTGCCTCTGTCGAGGCGGGATACGTCGGCTAGGCGCCAAGGGCGTCAACCTCGTTAGAGAGGAATCACAACATGTCAAGTCACCCAGCTGACCCCACCTCAGAGCAGACGACCGGCGCCATGCCCGTCCAGCCCGGCCTCGATGTCCCATCCGATCCCGGGCGACTGCCGATGACCCTGCCGCTGCTCGCGGAGAAGAAGCGTCTCGGCGAGCCGATCGTGATGGTCACCGCCTATGACTATCCAAGCGCCCGCGCCGCCGAGGCGGCGGGCGTTGACCTGGTGCTCGTCGGCGACTCGGCCGCCACCACGATCCTCGGCTACAGCTCGACAACACCCGTCGACCTCGACGACATGCTCGTGCTGGCACGAGCTGCCCGGCGTGGCTTGAAGACCCCTCTGATGATCGGCGATCTGCCATTCGGCTCGTATGAGATCAGCGACGAGCAGGCGATCGCAAGCGCGATCCGAATGGTCAAGGAGGCCGGCTGCGACGCAGTCAAGCTGGAGGGCGGCGGACCCGGGCCCGCCAGTCGCGCGCGCGCCATCATCGGCGCCGGGATCCCCGTGATGGGGCACGTCGGCCTGACCCCCCAGAGCTCCACGGCGCTTGGAGGATGGAAGGCCCAGGGGCGCAACGCGAAGGCCGCGGCCCGGATCGCTTCCGACGCGATGGCCCTCCAGGGCAGCGGCTGTTTCGCGATCGTCTTCGAGGCGATCCCGAGCGCAGTCACCAAGGAGCTGATGCCCCACATCGAGGTGCCCGTCATCGGGATCGGCGCCGGTCCAGACACCGACGGCCAGGTGCTCGTGTTCCACGATCTGCTCGGTATCCGCGACGGGCTGGGCCCGCGTTTCGTTAAGCGCTACGCGAACGTCCAGCGCGAGATGAACGCCGGCGTGGCCGCCTATGCCGAGGACGTTCGCAGCAGACGCTACCCTGGCCCCGAGCACGGCTACTCGATCGACGCCGGCGAGCTGGCTGAGCTGCACACGCTGCTCGGCTGAGCCCGCCGAGTCGGGCCACGCGAAGGAGTCATACGAGACGGGACTGCTGTCAGGTGGGCGGCGGACCCGTCGCGTCCGCTCGGGAGGCAGCGGCGGGCTGGTCGTATTCGACCCTGCGCAGCACCCGTGCCGGGGCTCCTGCCGCGACCGAGAACGGCTCGATGTCGCTGGTGACGACGCTGTTGGCGCCGATCACGCAACGTTCGCCGATCTCAACGCCGCTCGTAACCACCACGTTGGCCCCCAACCAGCAGTTGTCTCTGATCCTGGTGGGTCCCTTGCTCTGGAATCCCTGCCAGGTGATCGGCAGCTGCGGATCGTCATAGCGGTGACTGGAGTCGGTCACGAAGCAACCGTTGGCAATCATGCAGTGCTCGCCGATCTCCACAAGCTGCTCGGCGGCCACCATCACACCCATGTTCAGGAACGTGCCCTGCCCGATCCTCACTCGCGCCGATCCGGGCGCCGTGATCCACACACCCGGCTCAAATAGGGAATTCGGGCCGACCTCCAGGCGTCCCTCGCGTAGCGCCTCGAGCACATTGCCGTGCACGGGCCAGCGCAGGAACGCTTCACGGCGCATCATCTCCCAGTGGATCATCGCCCGCCTCCAGGGCGCCGAGTTGCGCTCATACCAGCGCCACTTCATCCCCCACAGCCTGGCCTGGCGAGCCAGGTCGCTCACGCTCGTCCCGCCGACTTCGCCCTTCGCTTGGAGGATCCGTTTGCCGCGGCGGCGCCACTCACGGCCGCCTTCTTGACGCGCCCGCCCCGAGACTTCGCGCCATTCGCGCTTGCGTTGCGAGCGCGACCGCTCGCCTTACGCTTGGGAACCAGCAGCTGCTTGAGGAAGTCCCCGGTGTGCGAGGCCGGCTCACCCGCCACCTCCTCGGGAGTGCCGGCCGCGATCACCATTCCCCCCTCCTCCCCGCCCTCAGGGCCCATGTCGATCAGTCGATCCGCGCACTTGATCACGTCGAGGTTGTGCTCGATCACCACGACGCTGTTGCCGGCGTCCACGAGTCGCTGCAGCACCTCCAGCAGACGCTGCACGTCGGCGAAGTGCAGGCCCGTCGTGGGCTCGTCGAGGATGTACAGCGTGCGACCGGTCGCCACCTTCGAGAGCTCTGTAGCGAGCTTTACCCGCTGCGCCTCCCCACCCGAGAGCGTGGTCGCAGGCTGCCCGAGGCGAATGTAGCCAAGCCCAACGGCGTCCAGCGTCTCCAGGCGCCGGCGGATCTTCGGGATGTGCTCGAAGAACTTCAGCGCTTCCTCGACGGGCATTGCCAGCACCTCGGCGATGCTCTTGCCCTTGAACTTAACCTCCAGCGTCTCGCGGTTGTAGCGCCGCCCATCACACTGCTCGCATGGCACGTAAACGTCAGGCAGGAAGTGCATCTCGATCTTGATCTGGCCGTCCCCGCGACACACCTCACAGCGACCGCCCTTCACGTTGAAGGAGAAGCGTCCGGGCTTGTACCCCCGCGCACGCGCCTCCTGGGTCTTTGAGAACAGGTCCCTGATCACGTCGAACAGCCCCGTGTATGTGGCCGGGTTCGAACGCGGGGTACGCCCGATCGGCGACTGGTCGACAGCAATGATCTTGTCGAGCTGATCGAGACCGTTGATCGCACGGTGCGCACCCGGGCGCTGGCGGGCCCGGTGCAGGCGGTTGGCAACCGCCTTGTAGAGCACTTCGTTGACAAGCGTCG
>DATHPT010000079.1:0-2282 GCA_035483615.1 Solirubrobacteraceae bacterium
CACAAGCCTGCGAGCGTCGTCGTCGAGGTCGACAAGCGCCTCGCGCAGGACCGTGCCATCGAAGAAGGTCACGATACGGTCGTCTCCGTCGAGACGCGTGTCGACCACGAAGCCGGGTACCAGGCGCTCGTGCAGGGCCCCCCAGTCGCGAACCGCCGCCCATACCTCCTCGGGACTTGCGTCGATCGTGATCTCCTTGCGAATAGACGCCATCCATCTCTCCTGTCTGTCGATTTCTCCGGACGAGCAGCCTCGCAGCGATCGTCGTCGAGGTCTTGGACATTCGTGCTCGTCTGTGAGAATCGGCAGTGATGCTGAGCGCACACACGTTCCTCAGCCGCGATGGCCTGGAGATCGCGGATGTCGCATGCAGACATGGGCGCGGTCGCGGGCGCTCCGACGAGCAGACCGGCGGCCATGCGCTCGTGTTCGTGCGACGCGGTTGCTTCGTTCGCAGCATCAACGGCGTGGAGACCCTGCTCGACGCAACGCTCGCCTATTGCATGAACCCCGGCGAGGAGCAGCGCTATGACCATCCACATGACCAGGGCGATGACTGCACATCGCTGTCCATCGATCCGGATCTGGCCGCCTCACTATGGGGCGGCGACCCCTCCCTGCCCTCAAAGCCACTGCCGAGCTCACCCGAGATCGACCTCGAGCATCGGCTGCTGTTGGGCGCCGCTCAGAGGGGCCTTGACCCGCACGAGCTCGTCGAGCGAGCGATCGCGCTGAGCGCCCGAGCGCTCGGGCAGGTCGATTCGCGCCGGGTGGCCGCCGGCCGACCCGTCACCCGTGCGCGCCGTGCGATTGCCGATGGCGCACGCGAGATCCTGGCGGTAAGCCCTGATCGCCCGCTGCCAGAGCTGGCACGCTCGCTGGCGGTCTCACCCCATCACCTCAGCCGTGTCTTTCGTTCGGTGACCGGTCACACGATCTCGCGACACCGCATGCGTTTGCGCGCTCGCAGCGCGATGGAGCGGCTTGGCGGCGGCGAGCAGGACCTCGCTCGCCTGGCCGCCGACCTCGGTTTCGCCGACCAGAGTCACCTCTGCCGCGTGGTCCGTCAGGAGACCGGGTGCGCTCCATCGGCACTGCGCGAGCTGATCGCGCCACTACGATGAAAGCGTGACAATCGCCCCCTCCGCCCCCTCGGCGAGGTTCACCGATCTCGAGAGCGCGCTTGCAGTTCTGCGTTCCCAGGGTCTGCGTATATCGATGGCGCGACGGTTGATCCTGCAAGCGCTTTTTGCCGCCGCCGGGCCGCTGTCGGCCGAGCAGATAACCGAGGCGGCTAGCAACGAGGCCACCACCATGGAGCATGACGCTGCACTCGATGCGGCGAGCGTGTATCGCAACCTGGAGGCATTCGAGCGTGCAGGTGTCGTGCGCCATGTGCACCTCGGGCACGGGCCGGGGCTCTATGCCCTGGTCGGCGAGGGTCAGCGTGAATACCTCTACTGCGAGCGCTGCCACTCCTCGGTGGGCGTGGCGCCCACCGAGTTGGAGGATCTTCGCGTGCTGGTTCTCGAGCGCTTCGGCTATCGCGCCAGCTTCACCCATTTTCCGATAGTGGGAGTCTGCAAGCGCTGCTCGGATGAGGCTAATCGCGATTAGCTTGCAATAAGGACGGGTAATCTCGGTCCAATGGGCCCACTGACATCCTCGCAATGGCGCACCATTGCGGTGATGACGATAGTGGTGGTCGGCCTTCACGCGATCGGCTTCTTCCTTTTGATCGCCGTCGTAGCGCCCCACCACTACCGGCTGGGCGCATCGGGGGCGTTCGCGGTAGGAACGGGCGTGACCGCTTACACACTCGGCTTGCGTCACGCTTTCGACGCCGATCACATCGCCGCGATCGACAACACCACCCGTAAGCTGATGGCAGAAGGCAAGCGGCCGATGAGCGTGGGCTTCTTCTTCTCGCTCGGGCATTCGACGATCGTCTTCATGCTCGCGTTCCTGTTTGCGATCGGCGTGAAGGCGCTGGATGGCCAGGTGCAGAACGACAACTCCCAGTTGCACAATCTCACCGGCTGGATCGGCACGGGCGTATCGGGGACCTTCCTGTACATCATCGCCGCGCTCAACATCGTGATTCTGTGGGGCATCGTCGGGGTGTTCCGCGATATGCGAGACGGCCGTTTTGACGAGGCGCAGCTCCAGCGCCAACTCGAGGCTCGGGGACTGATGAGCCGCTTCTTCGGGCGCTTCACCAAGACGGTCTCAAAGCCCTGGCAGATGTATCCGATCGGGGCCCTCTTCGGCCTCGGCTTCGA
>DATHPT010000080.1:0-7292 GCA_035483615.1 Solirubrobacteraceae bacterium
CGCAGCGCCGGAACGTCCTCGTGGTGATAGGGGCTCGACAGGCTCTCGTTGTGGCCGATCACGTTGCGAACGGCAATCCCATAGCGGCAGCGCAGCCATCGCACCAGCCGCAAGCTGGCCCTCATCTGACGCGAATCGTCAAGCACTTCCCGATCGCTGTAGCCGACGTGCTCGATCCCGATCGCCGTCCAGTTCAGCCCAACCGTGTGACGGCACATGATGCCCAGCGGCACGAGCTGATGGATGATGCCGGCACGGTCGATCACGAAATGAGCGCACGTGTTGGGAAGCTCGTGCAGCTCGGGATCGGGGTTGTCTGGCGCGAAGGTGTCGTAGGTGGAGCGAAAGTCTGGGGTCACGGTGTAGTGGATCACGATCACATGCGGTCGGATCAGCCTGTAGGTGTCCAACCCGTAGTGACGCAGCGCGTATTCCCTCATCTCCCGCTTGCGCTTCGCGCCAAAGGGGATCGGATCCCACACGATGTGCGGAGCGGGAACCGGAGCGACGTTCGCATGCTGCGCGACGCTCCCTGCGATGGGCGCGACTGAGCCACCAGATGCAGCGGTCTCAGCGGGCGTCGCGGTCGCGGCGGTCGCCCCAGCGATCGGGGCAGGTCCGGAGCCGGTAGGACGCGCGGACACAGCAGGACCATTTGGGGCAGAGTGCTCAGCGGACGAGGCGGCCGCGACGGCAGAGCCGGCAGTTCGGTCCGCCGTCGCGGCGGACGGGTCTGCGCCATCCATGCGCGCAGAGCCACATCCTGCGCAGAGGACCACCGCGGCGAGCAGGGCCGCTGGGATCGGCGGTCTCATGTCCCCATTAGCCGGCGATCGCGTGCAGCGGCCGTTCGGGCAGATCCTCCACGACAGGAGAGGTCAGGCGTGCGGCGAGCGGCAGGGCGAGCAGCGACACGCCGCCCATCGCCAGGAAGGCGGGAAGCGGATGGTGGACCAGGACCTGCACGATCAGCGCGACCACCAGGCCCCCGAGGTTGCCCGCCATCCAGACGATCGCCCCAGCGGTTCCGGCGGACGGCCCGGCCAGACGCTCGGCGGCCGTCAGGATGATCGGCAGGGCCGGAAGCAGCAGCAGTCCCATCGCCACGATCACCGCCACCCGCCCACCGAGCCAGGGGATCAGACCGAGCCCAACACAGCCCGCGCAGCCGGCGAGCGCCGCCACGCGCATGAAGCTGCGCTCGGCGCCCCGACGAGCCACGAGCGGCGGAAACACCGCGCAACCGATCACCCCGGCGATCACCATCCCCACCAGCAGCCCACCAGCCTCCGCTTCCGAGACGCCGGACGGCGCCAGCAGCGTCTGCAGCCAGGTGGCAAGCGCGACGAACACGCCGAAGCCGACGAACACCAGTCCGCACAGCGTGCGCATCGGCTCGAGCGCCCACAGCGACCGCACCACGCTCCCCTCGATCGCCGCGTGCTCGGTGCTCTCCCGACCGGGGCGACGCAGCGTAAACGCTAGCGCCAGCGCCGGTATCACCGCCAGAACCGCCTCCACCGCCAGCAACCGTTCGATCTGCCCGTGGGCGCCGAGCGTCGGCCCCAGCAGCAGTGCGACGAGCATCCCCACGAAACCACCCGCCGAGCCCAGCGAGATACCGGCCGCGCGCTGATCGGGCGGCAGGTACACGCCCGCGAGCTTGCTCACGGCGCTCACCACCACGGGCTGGGCGACCGCCACCATCACCTGTCCAGCCATCGCCCACGCAAACGTATCGCCGCCCAGACGGACCACCCCGCCAAGAGCCACCAGGCCTCCACCGGCTGCCAACACCGGTCGAAACCAGCGATCCAGCAAGATTCCAGCCGGAATCGCAAGCACGACATACAGCAGCGGAAAGATCTCCGCCAGCCATCCAACCGCGCCGACCGACACGCCGTAGTGACGGGCCGTCTCGGTCGTGATCGCCGCATAGGTCAGCCACAGCACCTGAGTGGCCGCACACACCAGCGCGTAGGCGACGGTCACCCCCCAGCCGCTGTTCCGCCTCACTCGAGGACCCCGCTCGCCGCACCTATATTCGAGAGATGGGAGATAGTTGGATCGTATACCTGCCTTGACCCAGGCGATCGAACAGTTCGGCGCCTTCGGTGTGTTCCTGCTGATGGTGCCCGAGAGCGCCTGCATACCGGTGCCCAGCGAGGTCACGCTGCTGTTCGCCGGATTCGCAGTCCACGCCGGCTGGATGAGCCTGCCGCTCGCGATCGTGGCAGCCACCGCCGGGAACCTGGTCGGGTCGCTGCTGGCCTACGGCCTCGGCGCCACCCGGCTGTTGGAGGCAGTGCCTGGAGCAGGCGCCGTGATCGATCGCTGGGGTGGCCTCCTCGACCGCCACGGCCCACGTGCGGTGCTGATCGCCAGACTGCTTCCCCTGGCGCGCACGTTCGTGTCGCTGCCCGCCGGGGCCCGCCGGGTGCCGCTGAGAAGCTTCGTGATCCTCACCACGCTCGGCTGCGCCCTGTGGGCCACAGGCTTCATCGCGATCGGGCTGCTGGCCGGCGCGGCATGGGCCTCCGTCGGAGGGTTGCTCGGCCGTGTGCTGCTGGGCGCGGGACTGCTTGCGATCGCGCTTACGTTCCTGCGAACCCGTCAGGCAGACTGACACCCAGACCCCGCCGAGCGCCAGAATCGTGCGGTTGCGCATCGACGCGCATCACCATACGCTGTCTATCCAGAGACGGTCACTCACCCATGCGAACGGTTCCTATCTCTCTGTGAGCTCCACGAGCAGCCGATATCTGAAGGTGATGGCCGCGCTCTCAGATGCGGACGCTCGCGATGACGCTTGGGGCGGAGCGCTCGTCGGGACCAGCTTCCAAACCAGTCTCGTCGCCAGAGTCCTGGCCGTGCTGTTCGCCGCCGGGGCGAGCCTGTCCGCACTCACCGTGGTGCTGCCCCACTCTGCCCGCATCGACGAGCTCGGGCTGCTCGTGATCGTGGCTAACGCCTACCTGGTCGCCGCGGTGCTCTACGTCAAGGCCGCCAAGCTCCCCGCCTGGACCCTGCCACCGGCGCTCGCCTGGGGCAGCACGCTGGTCACCGGCGTCGCCTACTTCTCGGGCGAGAGCCCCAGCCCGCTCGTGTTCTTCTATCTGTGGGTGTTCCTCTACGCCTCCTACTTCTTCACCACCAGGCAGGCCGCATTGCAGATCGTCTACGTCGGCGTGGCCTACGGCGCCCTGCTCACCACCAGGCCACCCGCAGGCAGCGGCGTCTCGGAGTGGTGGCTGGTCGGGATGGGCACCCTGCTCGTGGGCGCGATGGTGATCGTGACGATGCGCGCTCGCGTCGAGCGCCTGATCGCGCGCCTCTATGACGTCGCCCGCACCGACCCCCTCACGAAGCTCTCCAACCGACGCGGTTTCCGCGAGCTGCTTGACCTGGAGCTGGAACGAGCTCGCCGAGGCGGCACCACCATGGGCGTGCTCGTCGGGGACCTCGACGACTTCAAGGACGTCAACGACCGCTCCGGCCACCAGGTCGGCGATCTCGCGCTCCAGCGGGTCGCGAGACTGCTGTGCGAGGGCAAGCGTCAAATCGACGCCGCCGCCCGCGTCGGAGGCGAGGAGTTCGCGCTGATCGTGCCCGACATCGAGCGCGACGGCGCCTTCGCGCTGGCCGAGCGCCTGCGCATGGCGCTACGCGAAGCGTTCGCAAACGATCCCACCCCCTTGACGATCAGCTTCGGCGTGTCCGTTTATCCCGAGCACGGAGAGACCGCCGCAGCGTTGCTGCACGCCGCCGACCAGGCGCTCTACGCGGCCAAGCAAAGCGGGCGCAACCGAACGGTGCACCACAGTCCCGCACTGCGCGACGAGCTGCGCACGCCAAGCGACCTACACGACATCCAGGGCGAGCGCTTCGTCGTGGCCGTGCTCGACCTGGCGGAGGCCGTCGACCTGCGCTTCAGCGGCAGCGCCCGCCACTCAGAGACCGTCGGACGCTACGCGGAGATGATGGCCCGCGAGCTGGGCCTGCCCGAGCGGCGCGTCAGCCGCATCAGGCTCGCCGGGATCCTGCACGACATCGGCAAGGCCGGGATTCCCAACAGCATCCTGCACAAGCCCGGTCCGCTCACCGAGGAGGAGTACGAGCAGATCAAGCGCCACCCCGAGCTCGGCGCCCAGATCATCGAGCACGTCAGCCTCTCCGACGTGCGTGAATGGGTGGCCGCCCACCACGAGCGTCCCGACGGTCTCGGCTATCCGCTCGGCATCCATGCCGGCGCGATCCCCCTCGAGGCGCGCATCGTCGCGGTCGCAGACGCCTACGAGGCGATGACCAGCGATCGCCCCTACCGCGACTCGATCGGCTACGACGCCGCCCTCGCCGAACTGCGACACGGCGCCGGCACCCAGTTCGACGCACATGTCGTCAACGCATTCATCGCCGTGCTCACCCGCGAGGCCAAACGCCCCGGCGCCTCGCTGCTCGCCAGCGCCTGAGGGCGACCCAGGGGACCGCGCCTGCCCTACAGGCCTGTGTGCAAGCGGGAGTCCCCCTGCGCCAGCCACCCGAACAGCTCCAGCGTGGCGGCGTCAGTCTGGAGCATGTTCGGCTGAGCCTGATGCTCTGTGATGGGCGTGCCATCCCACGCCCGCAGGTACAGACCCTGGGCGTTGCGAGACCCCGCCTGCGCGCGGGCGGCCATCTCCACAGCAAGCGCCCGCCAGCGCGGATCGCCGGTCTGAGCGCCATAGACGAGCATCCAGTGCAGGTAGATGGTGTCGAACTGAGGCCCCATGTTGAGCCGGTCGGAGAAGCGCTGCGCCGATGCATCGGCGAGTTCCGCGGCCCGGGGGCACGCTTGGGAGAGACCGGTTTCGCACAGCACCTGTTGTGCCTCCACCAGTGTGCCCTCGATGTAAGGGGTCGGTGTGGGGTCGAAGTCGGTGCGCCTGTAAAGACGGCGTTCGGTCAGAAAGTCCCTGTCGGCCCAATTCAGGAACCTCAGCACCTGTTCGCGATACAGCGACCTGCCCGTGATCTTGAACAGCAGCGCTCCCAGCAGCGATCCGGCCGCCAGTGGCTCACCGGCGATATATGGATGGGAGGTGTTCCACCAAAGGCCGCCCCCCGCCGGGTTCCAGCCCTCGGCCGCGATGAACCCGAAGGCGCGCTGCGCCTCGCGCAGGTAGCGCGCTGTGCCAGTCGCGCGATAGGCGTCGAGAAACGCCAGCCCCCACCAGCCGTTGTCGTCGAACCACACCCTCGTCTGGCCACGATCGCCGGGGTAGGGCGCAAAGCCGGGCACGGGACGAAGCGTGGCGTCGTAGTAGCGCTCAGCCCCATCGGCGAACGCGTCGAGCGCCGCCCTGTGGGCCGCCGAGGGCGCAGCGATCTCAATCGCGCTCAGCGCTTCGAACAGCGGCGTGGCGTCCCAGATCGTCGCGAGCGGATAGTGGTCGCGGTCGCCCAGTCGGCTGTCATACCAACCGAGCCGCCGGTCGCGCCACAGGCGCTCTGCGCGAGCAACGCCGTGCTCCGCGGTCTGCAGATAGCTCTGCGACTGCGCATCGGCGAGTCCTCCGGCGACTCGCTCACGGGAGACAGCCTGGGCAGTCGAGCCACCACAGATCAACCACGCGCAGCAGAGGCAGAGCGCAAGCCACGCCCTGACAGACCCAAAAGAGACGGTCACCGATCTCCCCCCACACCCAGAGCCTAGAAGCGCCCTGGGGAAGAACCGCTCAGACTTTGGCGGTATACGGCGACTTCCCGCTGCAGTTGGGGAAGCCGAGATAGGTGGTCGTGAGCGTTCCCTTCACGGCCCCGCCTTTGAGGAACCTGCCGTCGATCTTCAGCTTCGAGCCCACCTGACCCTTCTTGGGGCCTTCCTGGATGATGTACCGGCCGTTGCTCGAGAAGGTGCCTTTGCTCGAGATGGTGGCGTTCTTGAAGTGCACGGGAGTGGGCCTGCCGCCCCCGCTGCAGTAGAGCGGCACGTTGCTCGTGCTCAGTCCCGTCACCCGTTTGCCGGACACCTTGAAGCTGACGACCACCCCGTCCCGCGAAGGCACCAGGGCGCCCGTGTAGGAACCGCTCTCGACCTGACCGGCGGCGAACGCAGCTGTCGCGAGGACCACAAGCGCCAACAACACCCCCGCTGCTGCAACTGTGCCCTTCCACCTGTGCCTCATCCGCGCTGGCTGCCTCTTGTTCATGCCAAGTCCTTCCCGCTCCCGCCAAGGTCATTCGAATGCTCCGGCAAGTCTACGACAAGCAGAACATCCCCCGGCTGGAAGAACGCTCCTACCGGACACGCAGGAGGGGGTCGCGCCGCGCGCCGCCGCTCATTCGTGAAAGATGCCGATGGATGGAGCTGGAGTATGAGTTGCAAACGCACCAGGCGGAGGACCGCCACTGGTGGTACCAAGGACGCCGAACCGTGCTCGAGCGCGCGATCGCGCGCCTTGCGCTGCCTCCCCACGCGCTGATTCTCGACGCCGGCTGTGGCAGCGGGCGCAACATGATCGACCTCGCCCGCCATGGCAGCGTCACCGGCATCGAGCTGTCCGACACGAGCGTTGCGCTGGCGCGCGAGCGCGAGGTCGGTGAGGTCGTCGAAGGCTCCGTCCTCGACATGCCCTTCGACGACCACGCCTTCGATCTGACCGTCAGCCTCGACGTGATCGAGCACCTGGAAGACGACGTCGGCGCGCTGCGCGAGCTGCGCCGAGTCACCAAGCAGGGCGGCGCGCTGCTCGTGACCGTCCCCGCCTACCAGTGGCTGTGGAGCGGACACGACGAGATCAACCACCATCACCGTCGCTACAACCGCCGCACGCTGCTCGCCGCCGCCGACAGCGCCGGCTGGCGCCTCGAGAGCTCATCCCACTTCAATTCGCTGCTGCTGCCAGTCGCGATCCTGCTGCGCGCGCTGGAGCGCTTCAAGCCCGCCACCACCAAGTCGAGCCTCGACCTGTGGGTGCCGCCCCCACCGCTCAACTGGCTGCTGCGCCAGCCCTTGAATCTCGAGTCCGCCGCGATCGGACGGGGCGGTTCGATCCCCGCAGGACTCTCCCTGCTAGCCGTCTTCCGCTAGCGCCGCCGCCTCCCTCCCTGCTAGCCGTCTTCCGCCAGCGCCGCCGCCTCCGGGTGCACCCGGAACGTCCACGCGCGGTTGGCGAAGAACGTCACCACGGTCACGATCACAATCGTCACCGCCTGGCCCGATAGCTCACCGAGGCCGAGACCGTCCACGAACAGGTACACCAGACCCAGATTCACGAGCAACCCACTGGTCTGCACCACGAACCAGCGGACCG
>DATHPT010000081.1:0-2685 GCA_035483615.1 Solirubrobacteraceae bacterium
GAGACCAGCCCGGTCGCCTCCTACTCGCGACCCGATGAGAGCGCCGGTCACGACGAGGCCTACTGGGACATGCGCGCCAAGCAGGGCAAGCCGCTGCCGTGGGTGCAGGCGCGGCTCGTCGACGACGACGGCCAGGAGGTGCCCTGGGACGGAGAGTCCACCGGGGAGCTCGAGGTGCGTGGCCCGTGGATCGCCGCCCACTACTTCAACGACGACTCCGGGGACCAGCGCTTCCACGACGGCTGGCTGCGCACCGGTGACATCGCCTCGATCGACGAGCACGCCTTCATCCAGATCACAGACCGCTCCAAGGACGTCATCAAGTCCGGCGGTGAGTGGATCAGCTCGGTGGAGCTCGAGAACGAGGTGATGGCCCACCCCGACGTGATCGAGGCCGCGGTGATCGCCAAGCCAGACGAGAAGTGGGCCGAGCGGCCGCTGTGCTGCGTGGTCGTGCGCGAGGGCGCCCAGGTCAGCGCCGAGGATCTGCACCAGCACCTCAGCGGGCGCGTCGCGAAGTGGTGGCTGCCGGACGAGTTCGCCTTCATCGCCGAGGTCCCGAAGACGAGCGTCGGCAAGTTCGACAAGAAGGTGCTGCGCGGCCACCTCCACGACGGCACGCTCGAGGGCCGCGTGCGCGTGGGCGCGTGAGCAGGATCGGATGGGCGTGTGAGGACCGGCCCATGGGCCGGCGGTGATACGCCACGCCCTCCCTGGGCGGTCGCGCGCTCGCAGGCTCGCCTTGTCCGCATGCGCGCTGCCGGCGGTCTTCGCGCTTGCGGTGCCGACGGGGAGCCTCGCGGGCGCCGGCGCTCCCCGAGGACACTCGACGGCGGGCGCTCCCGCGGCGCTCCCGGGGGGTGACGGCGGCACCCCGGCGGGCAGGCCGGGAGAAACGGTCCGCTACCGGCCGGTCGGATGTATGGCGGCCGGGCCGCCGGCCGACCGCACGAACGGTCCGCGACGCAGGGCGATAGCGCTCACCTTCGATGACGGCCCCTCGATCTACACGCGACGGTTCGTGCAGATGCTGCACGCCGAGGGAGCGGTGGGCACGTTCTTCATGATCGGCGACCAGCTGTCATCCGGGTACCGATCGACATTGCGCGAAGAGCTGCGCGACGGCGACGCGCTCGGCGATCACACCTGGACGCATCCGAACCTGGTCACTGCCGGCGGCGCCCGGAGCCAGCTGCAGCGCACGAAGGTCGCGATCGCAGCGCTCAGCGGCTACACGCCCTGCGTGTTTCGCCCGCCCTACGGCGCCTACGACGGCTCGGTCCTGCAAACAGCCCGCTCGCTCGGGCTCGACACGATCACCTGGAACGTCGATCCGGTCGACTACACCCAGCCCGGCGTGGGGGCGATCGAGCAACGCGTGCTCGCCCAGGTGCAGCCCGGATCGATCGTGCTCTCCCACGACGGGGGCGGGCCCCGCACGCAGACGCTCGCCGCCTACCCACACATCATCCAAGCGCTGCGCGCTCGCGGCTACCGCTTCCTGACGGTTCCCCAGCTGCTGGGCCTGCACACGATCTACAAGCGCTGCCGGCGCGACTGCGGGGAAGCCGCGATCACAGGCCTCCCGCCGCGAGGATCGACCGTCCTCGCCGGTTGATCTGCTGCGCGAGCGTTTGCGCCCGCGCGATTTGAGGAACACCAGGCAGGAGAATCAGCAAATGAGCATAAAGGGTTGTCGGATAGACTGATTCGCTCGCAGCATCGCCAACCAAATTGGCAAAGCTCTCAAAGGAAATGAGGGGCCGCTCGATGAGAGGCCCAAGCGACCACTGGATGCGGGAGATAGCAAACATGCGAAATGACTTGAGGGCCTATGATGGGCCACGGCCGGCCAAGGCACCACCGATCGGCAGCGGAGGCTCGCGCCGGCCCTGGAGAATGCGTCGCGGGCTGCTTGCCCTCCCGCTCGCGCTGGCGCTGATCGCGCCCGGAGCGCCGGCCTTCGCCGCGGAAGCCACCACCAACTACGGCCAGACCGTGCCGCCGCCGCAGACAACCACTGTGCCGGCCACCACGGTGCCGGCGACGAAAACCGAACCGACCACCTCCACTTCCACCCCGAAAGAGGGAGTGTCCCCGACGAGCACGTCGAGCACACCCACCTCGAGCACACCCTCGAGCTCGACTCAGCCGGCCAAATCGAGCAATGAACCGACGGCCACGACGGCCGCCAAAACGCTGCCCTTCACCGGCCTCGACCTGCGCTGGGTGATCCTCGGCGGCGTGCTGCTGGTAGGGATGGGAATGTCGATCCTGGTCGTGCAGCGCGGGCGCAGCACCAACCGCTAGCGCTCTAGCTGACGATCACCAGGTCTCCGATCGCGAGCAGCGGGAACACTCGTCCCGCTGTTCCGATCGGCAGCTCGACGCAGCCGTTTGACTGCGGGAAACCGTATGAGGCGCGCGGGAAGCCGTGCACCGCGTCGCCACCGTTGAAGTAGTTCACCCACGGTACGCCCGGATCGCTGTAGTGGCTGCCGTCTGGATTGGTGCCCGTCATCGTCGTGGACACGTAGCGCGCGTAGATCGGGAACGTGCCCAGTTCCGTTTCCGCTCCCGCCACGCCCGTGTTGGCCGGTGTTGAGATAGCTACGCGATTGCCGACGTGCACCTGCAGCGTCTCGGGCTCCGACTCGCTTACGGTCACGAACGTGTAGGGCGTGC
>DATHPT010000082.1:0-7574 GCA_035483615.1 Solirubrobacteraceae bacterium
TCAAGGGGAGGGTCGAGGTGTCAGTTACGTTCACGTCGGGGTCGTCGTCGATGCCGTTGTTTGTGATTTCGAGCGTGTAGATCAATCGCCTGCCTGGGTGTGCAGTGGCACGATTGACGTGCTTGACGATGTTCAGGTCCGAGAAACCCTGGTCGGGCACGGCCAATGTGGTGACGCTTGCCAGCACTTCAGAGGCTGCCGGCGGCAGTGGCGCCGGAGTCAGCGGCGTCACGTCGATTGTCGCCGACGAGGTGTTGTTGGCTGGATTCGGGTCTGTTTGGCCACCTTTGACCACGGCCGTGTTAGTCAGTGCGCCGCTCGCGTTTGGTGCCACGTTTGCGGTCACGAGGATCTGAGCGCTCGCGCCGTTAAGGACAGACCCGAGGCTGCAGAGCACGATCTTGTCGTGCACACAGGTGCCTTGGCTCGGTTCCACGGAGATTACGCCGAGCCCGGGTGGTGAATGGTCCAATACGATGACTCCTGTTGCGTCGTGTGGTCCGTTGTTCTTCACGGTCAGCGTGTAGGTCACCTGGCCGCCGGCCGTGACGGTGCTCAGCGAGGCGGTCTTCTCGATCTCCAGATCCGCTTCCGGAGGCACAGGCGTGTTGACAGCCGCCTCGTTGTTTGAGAGGTCCGGGTCGGGCGTGACGCTCGACACGATCGCCGTGTTCAGGAATCCTTCGGTTACCGAGCTAGCGACATGCCCGACGATCGTGAGCGTCACGTGTGCACCGAGCGCCATCTCCCCGAGCGCGCACTTGATCTCGGGACCTGGGGTTGTCGTTCGCCGTCGATGCTCCATGGGCGGCGGCGGTAGCGTTCTGGTCAGTTCGACGGGTTCGCAGTCCGGACTGCCCGACACGAACGACAGTCCAGGGGGTAGTCGGTCAGTGACGATGACTTCTTCAGCGGCATCTGGACCTTTGTTCGTCACCTGCAGCGTGTATGTCTCGTCCGATCCTGGGGTCGCAGGACTCGGGGATGCGCTCTTTTCGATTTCGAGGTCGGCGTTGGTCGTGAACGTGACCGTGGCAGGGCCAGGCGGGTTGAGGCCCGTTTCATCGGTGATGTCTTGTGGGCCGTTGGTGTAGCTGCCCTTGACGGTTGAGGTGATGTTCACGGTCACTGTGCAGTAGTTCATGCCAGCAGCGAGGTTCCCGGCGACCGAGACCGTGCCATCACCGGCACTCGCTTTGATCGTGGTGGGCTGGGTGCATGTAGTCGCTGCTGCCGCTGGGGCGGCTACCACGAGACCTGTGGGGAGCCTGTCGGTGAAGCCCCACCCGTTCTTCGCTGCAAGCTCGCTCGTGTTTGTGATCGTGAAGGTCAGCTGTGACGGCGCTCCGACGTTCAGCACTTCTGGGCTGAAGGACTTATCAAGCTGGGGCGTGGCGTCAAGGACCTCAACGTTGTCAAACGATGCGTCATTGCCGTCTTCACTGGTCTGGCCGTTCCTCATCCTGATGCCGAGCGCAGAACCATTGAACAGCGTCGCGCTGTTGCCCGCGAAGCTGCCGGCCATGAAGGGTTCCGGCGGCTTGGTTCCTAACGTTGGCGGTTCGAAGGTTTTCGAGTTCTTGTCGGTACAGGGATCGATCGGAGTGGTGAAAGTGGGGGTTTCGAGCGATCCGCTGAGGAGATAGAACTTGAATTCCGCGTGGCTGTGCTTGCAGTTGGTCTCGGCTGCATCGACTGAGAACGTGATGAAGCGAGTGCTCGCGGCGAGCGAGATCGGCGTCACTGTTTCGAACTGCACCGAGTTCGCGGGCAGCGTTTTGCCTCCATCAGTGTAAGCAGTCACGGCATGATTTGTTGTTGGGTCCACGCCTCTGAGCTTGCCCAGGACCCATGCCATCTGCCGCACTCTGTTGAAGGCCACTTCCTCACAGTCGGTGGCTTTTGTCCGTTCGTTGCTTTCAAACTCCACGATCTGACCATTGCAATTTTTGAGGAAAGCGTTGGCTGCCGTGTACTTCTTCAGCAAGGACGGAGCACCCGTGTATGTCGTGAGCGGCACTGGCGTCTTCCCGACCCCGTTCTCGAAGTTCTCGGAGTAAACGACCGTCGGTGACTGCGGTTCTCCCGGATGGCCGGGCACGGTCGCATCCGCGCCCGGCGCAAGTACCCCCAAGCCGAGCAGGAACGCCACAGCCATCAGGACAACCGCCCACCGGCGGAGCGATCGCTGCGAGCCGTATCGAGTGTCGGGCGACATACGGGCCGTCAGCGTGTCCGCCTTACCGCCGTCGATACAGGTTTGTCTCGTTGTGTCTCCTTCGGTAGAGCTCCCACCCTCTTGTGGGGTAAGGATCGAACGATCACAAGGACTGGAACGAAGCTAGCGCGTCTTTGTATCGCTGTCAAACCGCCGGACGGATGTTCGAGAACACCCATCCGGCGCCGCAAAAGCGGTGCTACCTTGAAAAGGTCGTCTCGGCCAAGGAGAAGATCGGTGAGAGCTTCACTTCAGTGCCTGGCCTTGCTGTTCGCCTTGAGCGCGGTGGGACTTCTCAGCGTCGCGCCCTCCTCTGCGTTGCCGTCGCCCACATGCCATGCGAGCACAGCCACCAAAACTGTCGTCGGCCGGCCCACGGCCACAGTTGCCTGGCGCGTGAAGCCGCTCGCACAGACCGGCTTCTACACGAGCATTCCACGCGATGGTGCACGGCGGCTTGGCTCGGTAGTGCCATCGCAGGCCGCTTGGCTGCTTGTACTCAGTGCCGCCAAGGATCGTGAAGGGCACTGCTGGGTGAAGATACGCCTCCCCACGCGCCCTAACCGCGCCACCGGCTGGATCGACGGCGAACGCATGCTGCTACGTCCCACCAGTTGGAGGATCGTCGTCTCGCTCGCCACGCGCACCCTCACAGTCGATCATGCCGGAACCGCGACACGACGGATGAGAGTCGTGGTCGGCACCCCCGCGACCCCCACGCCCGCAGGACTCTTCTCGATCATCGGAGTCTGGCGCTCGTCGCCCAATGCGTTTCTCGGCTCGTGGATCCTGGCGCTCACCGCACACAGCGACGTATTGCGCGAGTTCGACGGCGGCAACGGGCGCGTCGGCATCCACGGACGCGGCGGCGCGAGCCTGCTCGACCCCCTCGGTTCGGCTGACAGCCACGGCTGCGTTCGCCTCGCAAACACCGCGATCGACTGGCTCGTGCGTACGATCGGTCCCACCCAACTACCAGGCACACCCGTCCAGATCGACTAGAAGAAAGGGCGACAAGATGATCGAGCGCATCAACGACATGCCCGCAGGCACGATCGGCTTCCGCGCCAATGGCAAGCTCACCCGCGAGGACTACCGCAACGTGCTCGAGCCCGTTCTCCGCGAGGCCGCCGAGTCAGGAGAGATCAGGATGCTATTCATACTCACGGACTTCGAGGGACTCGAGCCCGCGGCGTGGTTCGACGACATCAAGACCGGGCTCGGGCTCGGCATCGGCCACCACTCCGCCTGGAAGCGCTCCGCGATCGTCACCAACGTGGACTGGATCGGCAAGGCCTACCGGATGTTCGCCTGGATGACCCCCGGCGAAGTCGAGGTCTACGAGCTCCAGGAGCTGGAGCAGGCCAAGATCTGGGTCGCGACCTAGCCCAGTTCTCTTACATGTCGGCGGTGCTGGACCTGCAGCCAGAAGGCGTCGGTCCGACCGCCGCCGAGCGCCTCCTCAAGTGTTGACCCGCGACTGGTCGCCCATACGATCCTCTCAAGCGCCGCGAGGGCCACCAGCACCATCAACGATTAGCACCTAGAGGCCCGGGGCAACAGACAGCGCCTGAGCCTCCGGGCCACCTCCGCCGCGCACACGAGGTCGTTCCACCGTGTCGTGCTCCTAACATCACGTGTTCAACGAGCCTTGAGGAGGCGCGAATGGAACGGATCAGGCAGCATGTCAGCTATGCGAACGTAGCCGCCACGCTGGCGCTTCTGTTCGCGATGAGCGGCGGTGCGATCGCTGCGACTAGAGGTTTCACGGCCGCATCGAGCAGCATCAAGGCCTGTGTTGGGCCCGACGGCGTCTTGAAACTGCTAGCAGGAAAGAAGTGCAAAAAAGGCCAAACGGCCATCCCTTGGAACCAAAGCGGACCTGCCGGGCCTGCTGGCGCACAAGGCCCAGCGGGCACACAAGGCACAACCGGGCCGCAGGGTACAAAGGGGACGAAGGACAGTCTGAAAGCGGCCCAGCGGAGGCCTTGATGACCGGCGGGAGCACGGACGAGGCAGGAGTTGAATCCGGGGGGGGGCGGGGGCTTTATCGTTGGCAGCGGCATGTCGACACTGGGCGACGAATCGAACAGCGTTGTCGCCTCGGGCGTCGACACCGCCGCGAGGAACCTCTTTGTGAGGGTCAGCGAAACCCCCACTTCGCTGTTTCCCAATACGGGACTCCGAATCATTCTTTACGTCAATCACTCGCCGACGAGCCTAAGTTGTGTGATCAACGCACCCGCCACAACCTGTTGGAACACGAGCGATAGCGCGAGCGTCCCGGCCGGCGCGACCCTCTCGATCCTCGCGGAAACCCTTACCGACGTCGAGGAGGTCCCGCTCGTCACGTTCGGCTACGACCTGGTTTCAGAATGACCGATCGAGCGGTGGCGCTGGGGCTCTCCCGGCGCGCGAGTAGTTGAGCGGAGTTGAGCTCATCAAGATAGCCTCAAGGTGTGACTGATCGACTCGTCATGTGGGACTTCGATGGGACGCTCGCATTCCGCCCCGGACTGTGGTCCGGCTGCGTCATGGAGGTGCTCGAAGCGCGCAACCTCGCGCACCGCGTCGCCGTCGCTCGGGTGCGTGCGGGCCTGCAAGGCAGCTTCCCATGGCACCGAGCCGACCAACCACACCCACATCCCGGCGACCCTGAGCGCTGGTGGGAGGCCGTCGAGGCTCTCATCACGGACGCCCTGGTAGGAGCCGGCGTCGAGCGCGCTGAAGGCACGGAGCTGGCGCGCGCCACCCGTGCTCGCTTTATTGACCCAACGGTAGGTTGGCAAGTGTTCGATGACGCGATCCCGGCACTCACGGCCGTGGCTGAGGCTGGCTGGACAAACGTCGTTGTTTCAAATCATGTCCCAGAGCTCGCGAGTCTCGTTTCGGGGATGGGTCTCGAGGCGCACTTCGACCGTGTGTTCACCTCCGCGCTCGTGGGCTTCGACAAGCCTAACCCGGAGTTCTTTCACCATGTACTTAGGGCATACGAGGACCCCGATGAGGTCTGGATGGTCGGCGACAATCCGATGGCTGACGTCGCTGGCGCCGAAGCCGTCGGACACGAGGCCATCCTCGTCCGCACCTCGGCGCCCGACGTGCGCCACTGTACCCCCGGACTCGCAGAGGCTGCCGAGATCATCCTTGGGTCCTCACGGCCTGCACGCGTGATTCGGTCTCCGCAGACCACGGATCTCGCTTGAGCGCAACCCGGCGTAGAGATGGGGTTTGGCCCGTTGATCGTAGTGGCCTCATGCGACTGGAAGAGGCTGGCGATATGCCCCAGTCGGTACGATCTGAAGCCTCGGCGAGATAGCTCAGCTGGTAGAGCACGCGACTGAAAATCGCGGTGTCGGCGGTTCGAGTCCGCCTCTCGCCACTAAAAAGCGCTGCAAATGAGCGTATTTGCGGGTCACGGCAGCCGCTTAAGCCCTGTGATGGGGCGGCTAATTTTGGCGCGGCTGGATCCGGGTAGAGCAGACCATGCGGCCGTTGTCAAGATCGAGCGCGCCGTCTCCCAGCTCATTGAGCGCGGCGATGTGCTGACCAGGGTCGACCGACCTTTCTATCCGAGGGACACGCTCCCCGCGGGACGCGGACCGCTGCACATCACGCGCAGCCAGACGACCTGCCCATTGCCCTCGCGCATATACGCCTGCTGCTCGTACGTGAACGGGCCGTTGGCGTCGCTGCCATGAACACGCCAGCCGACGCGCATGATGTCCTCGACGGATACGGGTTCGGTGGGATCGACACGCTCAACGTCCCGCTCGGGATGCTCGAACCAGGCACGCAGGACCTCCTCGACACCGGCGGGGTCGTTTGCCTCCCAGACTCGATTTGGCGTCATCGCCCGGAAATCGATGTCGGGGTGCAGAAGACCGCTGGCTCGGGAGAAATCTCTGGCGAGGACCGCGTCAACGAACCCACTGGTAATGCCTGCAGGCACGACGGTCATGGCCGGAGTGTGGCACCTAGTGCGGGCAGGGTCAACAAGCACAGACGAAGATGCGTCGAACATCAGTTGGACATGCTCCCGTTCCCTGGAAGCAGGAGCGACCCGCGATGACAAGGTGCTATCGGATTGGTCGAAAGGAAGCAGTCAAGGTTTGTGCCGCCGGAACGCTTGCTTCTCTGGTCCAAGCAGGAGCCTGCGCATGGGCGTTTCGTGAAAGTCAGGTGTTTAGATGCGGCGAGCCAGCTACGTGCTGAATTGCCGGCAACTACTGGTATCGAGCGCCGCAAATCGCGGTGTCGGCGGTTCGAGTTCGTCTCGCCAGCCCGAGCCACGATTGCACTGAAGCGCTCAGGCGGGAGACGCGAAGCGCTCAGGCGGGAACCGCACGAAGGACGACATCGGCTCAGTCAGCGAGACTAGCGCCCTCGACGCGAAGAGCATTCATCCACAGAACCGTATCGAGCGTCAGGTGTACCCTGGCGTTCCCCTAAGAGTGAGCGATTCACCAAACCGAAGGCGAACTATGAGCGCCACACTGCAATTCGACGAGGACGCTTCTCGGCGCGTAGAGAGGATCTACACCACGCCCGATGTCATCGAACAGCGCCAAACGATCCTGCGGGCACTCGCGCTCCAGCCCGGCGAGCGCGCGATCGACATCGGCTCGGGTCCCGGTCTACTCGCGTGCGAAATGGCCGTTGCCGTCGGGACCGGCGGGCGGATCTGCGGGGTGGACGTCAGCGAGAGCATGCTTGCCCTCGCCAGGACACGCAGACCACCAGCCGGCAGCGGCCCGATCGAGTACCAAGAAGCTGGCGCGCACACGCTCCCTTATGCAGACGCGAGCTTCGACGTCGCAGTCTGCACACAGGTCTACGAGTACGTCGATGATGTTCCCGCCGCCCTGCTAGAGCTAGGGCGGGTGCTGCGCCCGGGAGGCCGGGCGCTGGTGCTTGACACCGACTGGGACTCGATCGTATGGGCTTCGAGCAACAACGATCGGATGGACCGGGTGCTCGCCGCGTGGGAGGAGCACCTCGTTCACCCTCACCTGCCGCGTACGCTCACACGACTGCTGCGCGATGCCGGACTGGAAGTCACCGACCGCCAAATCGTGCCGTTGTTCAACGCCGGCTATGACCCCAACACCTACAGCGCCGGAATGCTTGAGCTGATCGCCACGTTCGTATCCGATCGCAACGGCGTGAGCGAGGCCGAAGCCACAGCATGGGCACAAGACCTAACCGAACTCGGCCCCAACTACTTCCTCAGTCTCAACCGTTACCTTTTCCTGGCGCACAAGCCCACCTGACGACCGGGCAGGTAGTCGTCACCGAGGAGCAGGAGAAATCGGGCAAGCGTCTCCGCAGTTACTCACCGCAACGTATTCATCGT
>DATHPT010000083.1:0-7635 GCA_035483615.1 Solirubrobacteraceae bacterium
TTCGCCGCGGTCGCCACCGCCCTGAAGAACTCCTCCGCCAGCTCGTGGTCGAAACCGCCGGTGGAGCCCGGCGGCAACTCGGCGTCCCACAGCGTGAACGGGCGTCCTGAAATGTCGATCGTGCAGCTCGCCCGCGCCTCATCCATGGGAACGACCCCAAATCCATATCTGTAGATGCCCGCTCGATCGCCGAGCGCGCTGTCGAGCGCCTGGCCGAGCACGATCGCCGTGTCCTCGGTGGTGTGGTGAGCTCCAGTCTGCAGATCGCCCGTCACCTGCACATCCAGGTCGAATCGCCCGTGGCGGGCGAGCAGGTCGAGCATGTGGTCGAGGAAGCCCACTCCCGTCTCACGGGTCCCCGCTCCGGTTCCGTCGAGCCCGAGCGACAGGCACACGTCGGTCTCGCCGGTGGTGCGCTCGATCGTGGCGGTGCGATCTGCGCTGGGTGAAGACTCCTCGGGGCTCATCTCACTGACCATTCTCGCTCAATGGCTGATCGGAGGGCGCTGCGGGGTTGCGTGCCTGCATCGACAGCGCGTGCAGCGGGAAGCCCTCGGCCTGCGCAACCGGGGCGCCAGCCCTTGCGAGCTTGGCTGCGGCCTCGGCGCCGATCTCGATGACCGACATGCGCCTGCGGAAGTGCCGGGGAGACAGGGTCGAGGCAAAGCGTGCCGCTCCACCGGTCGGGAGCACGTGATTGGACCCGGCGGTGTAGTCGCTGAACGCTGTCCCCCCGTTGCGGCCGAGCAGCAGGCAACCGGCCGCCCGGACCTTACCCGCAAGCGCCTCCTCGGCAGCTCCCATCAGCTGCAGGTGCTCGGGCGCGAAAGCGTTGGCTAGCGCGATCGCGGCTTCGGGAGTCGCCGTCTCGATCAGCACGCAGGCGTCCGGTTCCAGGCTGGGCCAGGACACGGCCTCCCGCTCGATCTCCGTGCCAAGGGCGTCGAGTGCCGCACGGGAGCTCGACACGGCCGCCACCAGGCTGCCCGCGCCATGCTCAGCCTGAGCGAGCAGGTCAAGCGCGATCAGGCGAGGATCCGCGTCGGGCCCGAACACCACCATCAGGTCGCTTGGACCGGCAAACCCGTCGATCCCCACCACGTGCGAGAGCCGCCGCTTTGCCTCCTGCACGTACAGGTTGCCGGGCCCCACCACCACATCTGCCCGCCCCACCGACTCGGTGCCGAACGCAAGCGCCGCGATCGCCTGGGCGCCTCCCATCCTGTACACACGCTCCACCCCACACAGCCTGCACGCGGCCAGAATCGCCGGGTGGGCCTGTCCGTCCGGCCCCGGCGGCGTACACACCGCCACATCCAGCACCCCGGCAGCACGCGCGGTGACGACGCCCATCACCACCGTGCTCGGGTAGGCGGCCCTTCCGCCCGGCGCGTACACCGCGGCGGCCCCCACTGGCAGGTCGCGCAGCGTGACCGTGTGTCCCTGGGGCAGCTCGACGGTCACCTGCTCCGCTCCAATCGAGGCGTCCGCCACGCGCGCCACGTTCGCGATCGCAACCTGCAGGCCCGCCACCACCTCCAGTGGCATCTGTTCAAGCGCCTGGTCAAGCTCCTCGGCCGGTACCCGCAGCTCGCGCGGCTCGGCGCCGTCGGTGTCGAACCTGCGGGTGTACTCGTTCACGGCCTCATCGCCCTCGACCCGCACGTGCGAGACGATCGTGGCCACCGCCTCTTCAATCCCTTCCACACCGCCCACCAAGCGGCGCAGGTTGGCGGCGGCAAGCGCCGGGGCGCCCGGCTCGTCGATCTCCGCGACGGTCACCCGCTCAACGAGCACCCGCACGCTCCCTCGACCATCGCTCGAAGCCACGTTCGAGACCCGCGAGCTCAAACACCGCGCAAACGCTCCAACAGCCTGTCCATCTCGCGTGCGCGAAGCTTGTGGGCGACCGGGTTCGCGATCAGCCTCGCCGTGCACTCCACGATCTCCTCACGCACGATCAGGTTGTGTTCGCGCAGGGTCGTGCCCGTCGCCGTCAAGTCCACGATCGCCTCCACCATGCCCGTGAGCGGGGCAAGCTCGACCGAGCCCTTGACCTCCACTATCTCTGCCTGCCTGCCCGTCTCCTCGAGATGACCCGCCGCGATCCGCGGGTACTTCGTGGCGACCCTCATCACACCCAGACGCCGCAGCGCCTCAGCCGCGGGGTCCGGTCCCGCCTTGCTTGCGAGCACCATCGTGCAGCGTCCATAGCCGAGATCCAGCAGCTCGTAGACCTCGCGCTGAGCGGGATCTCCGGTTCCCTGGGCGGCCTGCTCGAGCAGCACGTCCTTTCCGGTGATCCCGATGTCGGCCGCACCCGACTCCACATAGGTGGGCACATCCGAGGGGCGCATCGTGATCACGCCGATGTCCTCGAACAGCAGCTTGCGGTCATTGGAGCGCAGCTCGGCGGTGTCGAGCCCAAGCCCTTCGAGCAGATCCACCGTCTCGGTGAACAGCGCTCCACGCGGCACGGCGATCGTGAGGCCGTTGATGGCGCTCACAGCGGCAGCGCTCCCGCGTGCGCCTGTCCAGGCTCACCACGTTCCTCGCCCGCGAGCGCGATGTGCAAGCGTTCCACGCCAAGCGCAAACCCGACCGCCGGCAGTGAGCGCCCGAAGCGTCCCAGCAGCTCGTCATAGCGCCCTCCGCCCCCGATCGGAGCGCCGAGCGCTGGGTCGTACACCTCGAAAACCGCGCCCGTGTAGTAGCCGATGCTGCGCACCAGCCCCAGGTCGAAGATCACCCGCTCGGCCACCTGGGGCTCCAACAGCTCGTGCACCTGACGCATGTTCGCCGCCGCATCCACAGCCGCGGTGGCAGACGCCTCCAGCACCTCCGGCCCGCCCCGACGTTGAGGCACGTCGAGCAGCAGCTCCCTTGCGTGCGCCGAGAGCTCGAGCCCGGCCAGATGCTCCTCGAGCGCCACGAAGTCGCGGTTGACGAGCGCGCTCATCAGCCGCGCGCGAGCCTCCTGTGGCACGCCGAGGCTCGCCATCAGGGCGGGAAACAGCGAGGCGTCGCCGAGACCGATGCGGTAGCCCTCGAGGCCCACGGCGTCAAGCGCGGAGCACAGCACGCCAAGCGCCTCTGCCGTGCCCTGTGGCGCAGGCGCGCCGATCAACTCGATCCCTGCCTGCAGCAGCTCGCGCGGCTGCCCGCGCTGGGGGCGTACCCCGCGATAGCAGTGAGCGAGGTAGCAAAAGCGCAAGGGCGGGTCCACGGTGGGATAGCGGGTGGCCACAACCCGAGCGATCGGCACCGTCATGTCCGAGCGCAGCGCGAGCACCGCGCCGGTCTCGTCGAACACGCGATAGGCGGGCTGAGCGTCGGCCATGTCGGCACGGGCGAGCACCGACTCGTACTCGAGCGCCGGCGTGTAGACCTCGCCGTAGCCGTGACGCTCGAACACGCCACGCAGCGCGTCGGTGATGGCGCGCACCTCGCGCGTCTCATCGGGGAGCACGTCGCGGGTGCCGCTGGGAATCGGATGGATCATTGGCTTGCCATTCAAGCGGACAGCGGCGATGGTATCCGGCGCAGGCTCATCCACGGCCCGCTGCCGACGATGGCACACCGCCTGCGCGTCCGATGCTCTCGTCTATACGTGAACCGGCTCTGTCGCGACCCGCTCGATGCGCGCGCCCAGCTCCCGCAGGCGCTCGTCGATGCGCTCGTAGCCGCGATCGATCTGACGTATGTTGCCGATCTCGCTGCGACCCTCTGCGCACAGTGCGGCGAGCAGCATCGCCATGCCTGCGCGGATGTCCGGGGACTCGACCCGCTCGCCGCGCAGACGGCGCGGGCCTGTGACGATCGCCCTGTGCGGGTCGCACATGACGATGTCCGCCCCCATCAGGATCAGCTTGTCGGTGAAGATCAGGCGATTCTCGAACATCCACTCGTGCACCAGGATCGAGCCGGCGGCCTGGGTGGCGAGCGCAACGGCGATCGAAGTCAGATCCGCCGGAAACGCGGGCCAGGGACCATCCTGGATCTTGCTCTTGTACTCCCCCACGTCCGCCTGGGCCACGAGCTCCTGGCCTCCGGGCACGATCACATCGTCGCCGTCGAGCTCCGAGCGCAACCCCAGCCGCTCGAACACGAGCCGGATCATGCGTAGATCGCCGGGCACCGTGTCCTTGATTCGCAACTCGCCCCCGGTGACGCCCGCAAGCGCCATAAAGCTGCCGATCTCGATGTGATCGGGAGCCACCTGGTGCTCGCAGCCGTGCAGCCGCTGCGCACCGCCCACGGCGAGCAGGTTCGAGCCGATCCCCTGGATGTCGGCGCCCATCTTCACGAGCATGCGCGCGAGGTCCTGCACGTGGGGCTCGCAGGCGGCGTTGCCGATCACGGTGATCCCTGGGGTGAGCGCCGCGGCCATCAGGGCGTTCTCGGTAGCCATCACCGATGGCTCGTCCATAAACACGTCGGTCGGGCTCAGGCCCCGCGGGGCGCTGAGCACGATCTCACGCTTGCACTCGGCGCTCGCGCCCATCGCACGGAAAGCATCGAGGTGCGGGTCCAAACGCCGGCGTCCGATCACATCCCCACCGGGAGGCGGCATCACGGCTCTGCCGAAGCGGGCCAGCAGTGGGCCTGCAAGCAGGAACGAAGCGCGGATCTGCTCGGCGAGATCCGGGTCGATCTCCACCTGTTGAACGTCGGCGGAGCAGAGCACCAGTTCGTGGGCCCCCCGCCACTCCACGGCCACCCCGAGCGACCTGAGGATCGCGAGCATCGCGTCCACGTCGCGGATGCGGGGAACGTTGTGCACCACCACCTCATCCTCCGTGAGCAGGCAGGCGGCGAGGATGGGCAGGGCACCGTTCTTGTTGCCGGCCGGAACCATCGTGCCGGAGAGCGGTGCACCGCCTTCGATGACGAACTTCTCCATGAGCTGGATGCGCCGACGAGGAGCCTGAGCGAAGTCCTGTGCGTCGTGCTTGGCAAGCGTAACAGCCATCTCACCAAACAAGTTCGAGCGCCGGCCCAAAGACCCTTCCGGCGCTGTTCTGAGAGCTCCAGGGCACCGACCGCGACCTGGGGTCTGCAACTCTCGTTGCAGACCCCCAAGCCCTGCATCCCGCATGAACATGCCGATTTCTAGGCCCCACACGTCCCAAAAACAACATACGTACACCTGTTCGCATCGCTTCCGTCCGAAGGCCGACCTACAGTACGAACGTATGTTCTCCTCATCAGACACACCACTGTTCGCGCGGCGCCTCGTCGGGGGGTTGCGACTGATCCGCTCGTTCCTGTTGCTCGAGGACGATTACGACGTCGACTGGGAGGTCGACCAGGACAAGCCCATCGAGTCGCCAATGTGCGGTTCGCGCCTGTCCGCCAGGAACGAGTCAGATCGCGGCGACCACCCGCATCGGGTGGCTTTGCCAAATCGATTGGGCGCGCGGCGCCCCGGAGTACCAACGCCGCGCGAGCAGGTGTGTCTGTGCCCACTGCCTCCACGCAGCCGGCGCAAGCGTGATCCTCAGCGCGGCTCGAGGATCACAACGGGCATCGCGCGTGTCGCGATCGACCGATAGTGGTCATAGCCGGCGTACATCTCCACCAGACGCGGCCATAGCCTCTCCGTCTCGCTCTCGCTGGCGAGGCGCGCATGCACCCCCAGGGTGGCGTTGCCCACGTGCGCTTGCGCTTCTGGGTTCGCCTGCAGGTTGAGCCACCATGCCGGCGGTCGTGTAGATCCAGCGTTGGATGGGACGACTGCATAGCTGTTCCCGTCGCGGATGTAGAACATCGGGGAGTCACGTGGCTGTCCGCTGCGACGCCCGGTGGTACGCAGTGTGAGCACGTCCGCGCCCAGCAGGCGCCCGCCGACCTTACCGTGCGTCTTGCGATAGATCCACGCGTGCAGGCGCGAGGCCTCGGTGCTCCCAGGCTTGTGCGCGAGCTTTGGGCTGGCGCGGGCGTAGATCTCGGCGATGCGTCCCACGCGCGCATGGTAGCCGCCCCTACGACCACGAGCCGCCCGAAGGCAACTCGTGGTCGTAGGGATGTCCGGCAAATCAAAACATCAGCTGGCAGCAAGCGATTTGAGGAAAGCTTCAAATAACAGAGTACCTTCGACTAAACCTTCTTTCAAACCGCCACGCGTGCAATTCAATGCTATTCCATTATACACCGAATCAAAATCCATATTCACCATTGATTCTACATTTTCAACTCCTACGGTCGATGAGCTAGTCGATGGCTCAACACACTGATCTTCGACCATTTTGTTACAAGTCAGATTCCAGCCCGGTTCTTCAATAGTGAAACCTAAAAGTTCCGCTCTAAAAGCTGTCCCAACTAATTTCAGCAGAACCCTCCACGGTAGATGGAGCGCTTTTACTTCAGGTTCTCCGCAGATACCTGAGTTAGTTGTACATTTAATCGTGCCTGACGTATTTTCTGCAGGATCTGTCCCGCCTGACTGGAAGACAGTGACTATTAAGATTTCTGTAGCGGAATCAGCAAAAACTAAGCCTTCGCTGCTGCAGGTCAGGTGGACGGCTTCTCCGAAGATCCCACCTTTCATATCTTCAAGTAAGAGCCCACCCGAGAATCTAATTTCAGTTCCCGCTTTCATCGCTACCCCGTCGACTAAGAATTCATCTGCGGCAAGTGCAGGGGCCACCACAACTGCGCTCGATACGAGCACCACGAAAAGCGCAACTCCCATTCGGATCTTCTTCATCTCTCTCACCTCTCTTTGCTCATACGAGGTCTTGGGCCGGCCGCCCGGAATTATCTGAGCCCAGCGAGCAACAAGTACAACTGCGATTGCACTCAACGAATCAAGATTTCAGATGACCACGCCTCCAACCGTCAGTGGACCATCAGAAATCACAACCTCAGCTCTATACACGCGCATATCGCACTAAATCCTCCGACGAACCGGACGCCTTCAAACCTCATTCTGGATATTAGAATCACTGATAGTCTCGCACACACAACGGGTCCAGTCAACCGAACAGGCTTATTGCTAGACGAACTGTTTCGAACTTTCGTAAGGCTCCATGTAAGCTTGATGGCTTGCATAGAAGACGTTCGCGTTCTAGCTCGCACACATGGAGTCGGGGCGAAGCGTCCTTGCCGAAGGATGTAGTCCGCCCATACGACCACGAGCCGCCCGGTGGGCGGCTCGTGGGTGCTGCTGAAGAAACCGGCGGCGTCCTACTCTCCCAGGCCCTTGCGAGCCAAGTACCATCGGCGCTGAGGGGCTTAACTTCTCTGTTCGGAATGGGAAGAGGTGTTTCCCCCTCGCCAAGGCCACCGGAAAAACGCGAGAGACCACGCTTCTCGAGGCCCTTCAAAACTGCACAGCGCCACAGCGAGTATCACCCCTATTACGGGGATCAATCAATCCCCCATTCGGGGAATATAAAAATCCGTCAAGCCCTCGGGCCATTAGTACCGGTCTCCTTCAGACGTTACCGTCCTTCCAGATCCGGCCTATCAACCTGGTGGTCTACCAGGGCCCTTACTCCCTCTAGGGGATGGGAGAACTCATCTTGAGGCCGGCTTCCCGCTTAGATGCTTTCAGCGGTTATCCGATCCACACGTAGCTAGCCTGCTATGCCCTTGGCAGGACAACAGATACACCAGAGGTGCGTTCATCCC
>DATHPT010000084.1:0-13438 GCA_035483615.1 Solirubrobacteraceae bacterium
TGGCGCGCCAGCCGGCGGTAGCGCAGCATGTCAGGCAGGTGCTGGGCGAGCTTGGAGGCCATCCGCACGCGCCCGGCGGGCGCGCCGAGTGCGGCACGGTAGAACAGCTCGCGACGCACATAGTTCACGGGCGGCGCGACCGGCCCGTAGGCGAAGCGGCTGGTCATCAGCTCCACCTCGGCGCCCGCGGCGCCCAGCGCACGACACAGCGCGTGGTCGTAGGGTGGGGTGTAGGCAGAGGGGTCGACGACGTGAACTCGCACGGCAGGCAGACAATAGGGGTGCGCCTCCACGGGGAGCCGTGGCCGGCGTCGGGTGGGACGCCCCACCGATCCAGCCGGGCCGTCCGGTCCGAGCGTCCCGCGGATTGGCGACTGCTTGACAGGAGAGGGCCACACAGTTCACTATCGGGAGGCGTTGCGGGACCGGGGAGGGTCGCTGCTTCACAAAATGCCGTTCACTTTCATAACCTCATCTAGGGTCGTAAACCGCGCCGCGCTGAGGATCGCGTTCGTGCAGGCCGCGATCAACTACTGGGCCGGCGTGTTTCCGCGCGTCTGCCTGCAGATCGCTCGCTGGCGGCGAGCCGCGCGGCGGATTCCCGACCCCGAGCTGCGCCGTCTCGCGTTGGAGGCGCTTGAGAAGCGCAGCAACATCGAGGGCGCCGCGGCGTTCGCGGCGTTCGCTCCCCGGGCGCACCGCGCCGCCGTGACGCAGGCCGTGGGCGCCTTCCAGGGCGCCTACAACTTCCTGGACATGCTCGGCGAGCAGCCGAGCCCGGACCCGGTGGCCGACGGCCGGCGTCTGCACGAAGCGCTGCTGTATGCGCTGACGCCTGAAGGCGGAACACCGGCAGAGACGACGACAGCAACCACGACGCCGGCGACAAAGACACAGACGACAACGGCAACTGCACCGGCACCGGCGATAACGGCAGCAACGGGGGCGCATGCCACCCCCCTCGACTGGTACGAGCATCATCCCCAGCGCGATGACGGCGGCTACCTGCAGCAGCTGCTGGACCGCTGCCGCGAGGGGGTCGCGCGGCTGCCTTCATATGAGGCCGTGGGGCCTGCGGCCCGTGCGGCAGCCGCGCGGATCGTGGCCTTCCAGAGCCTGAACCTCAGCGAATCGCAGGGCAGCCATGAGGCGCTGGAGCAGTGGGCGCGGGAGGCGAGCCCGCCGGGAGCAGGGTTGCAGTGGTGGGAGACGGCCGCCGCGGCCGGCTCCTCGCTGGCGGTGTTCGCGTTGATCGCCGCTGCCGCAGAGGAGCAGCTGGGCGCCGAGGAGGTGGAGGCGCTGGAGTACGCCTACTTTCCTTGGATCGGCGGGCTGCACTCGCTGCTTGACAATCTGATCGACAAACACGAGGACGAGGCGGCGGGCCACCGCAGCCTCGTCGAGTATTACGGCCCGCAGCGGGCCGCACAGCGGATGCGATGGCTCGCGGGAGAGGCGATGAGGATCGCCGAGGAGCTTCCTCACAACCGTCGTCACATCGTGATCCTTGCGGCGATGATCGGCAACTACCTGTCGACCCCCGAAGCCCACAGCCCAGAACTTGAGCCGGTGAGCGAAAGCGTGCTCACCACCGTCGGCGAGCTGGAGCGCCCGACGATGCTCGTGTTCAAGTTGCGGCGCCTGCCCTCCCACCTGCGCAACGCCGTTGTTTATCGACGCGCCGTCGCGGACGGCCACGGCTCGCCCGACCTGGACAGTTTCAGATAGGGTTTCTGCACAGGTCAAGCAGTTGGGGGGTCGGTAGCATGGTCAGCTGCCGGCCGGTAACTAGGGAGAGGGACACGCATGCTGGAGCTGCGGGATCTCGTCAAGCACTACCACACAGCCGGGGAGGAGACGGTGCGCGCTGTCGACGGCGTATCGCTGTCGGTCTCCACGGGCGAGATGGTGGCACTGTATGGGCCAAGTGGCTCGGGTAAGACGACGCTGCTGCTGATGGTGGCGGCGCTGCTGGCGCCGACGAGCGGCAAAGTGCTCGTCAACGGCCGTGACATCTCTTCGCTCTCAGAGCGCGAGGCCTCGCACTTCCGCCTTCAGGACATGGGCTTCGTGCGCCAGAACTTCGACCTGCTGCCGGGTGTGACGGCGATCGACAACACGGTGCTGAAGCTGTTGAAGGACACGCCCTGGAAGGAGGCCCACCAGCGTGTGCAACCGCTGCTCGAGCGCCTGGGGCTCGGCGGGCGACTGACCCACCGCTCCGAGACGCTTTCGATGGGCGAGCGTCAGCGTGTGATGATCGCGAGGGCGCTCTCGACCGAGCCGAAGCTGCTGCTCGCGGACGAGCCGACGGGCAGCCTCGACACCCAGCGCGGGCGCGAGGTGTTGGAACTGCTGACCGAGCTCTGTCGCGAACGCGGGGTGGCGATTGTGCTCGTCAGCCACGACCCGCAGGCCGCCGCCTACGCCGACCGGGTGCTGGCGCTGCGGGACGGCAAACTCGTCGACTACGACCCCGAGCAGGGGTTCGCCCCCACCGGGGCGAGGTGAGAGTGTGGGTGTTGGAGCGGTAGTCGCGCGAGCGCCGTCGCACCTCCACGAATCGCGAGGCTCCAGATGAGATTCGCAAATGTGCTGCATCTCTACCGCGTGCGCCTGCGGGCGCGGGCGCTGCAGGAGTGCTTTGCAATCGTGGGCATCGCCGCCGGGGTGGGGCTGCTGTTCGCCTCGCAGATCGCCAGCTCGAGCCTGTCCAGCTCGGTGGGACAGCTCAACAGCGGGATCGTGGGCGCCGCCAGGCTGCAGGTGACGGCACGCGACGCGCACGGCCTGCCGGAAAAGCTCGTCGCAGAAGCGCGCCAGCTGCCCGGAGTGCGGGTGGCGGCGCCGCTGCTGGAAGTGAGCGCGAACGCCAAGGGGCCGAAGGGCAGCGATTCGGTCGAGTTGGTCGGAGCGGACGGCACGCTCGCAGAACTGAAAGGCGCGCTCGTGCGCAAAGTGGCACTCACCCCGTTTGCGGGAGTGGGAGCGGTCGTGCTGCCTGTGCCGGTGGCGAAAGCCGTCGGGGCGAGGAAGTTCGGCGACATCGTGAAGTTCCAGGCGCTCGGCCACACGACCGAAGCCGCCCTGTACTCGCAGCTCACCGAAAAGCAGATCGGAGCGCTGATCTCGAGCCCGATCGCGGTTGGCCCGCTCGACTATGTTCAGGAAGCGAGCGGGCTGACAGGGCGCGTGAGCCGCATCCTGGTCGAGCCCGCGCCGGGCCAGACCGCGAGCGTGCGAGCCGGCCTGCAGCGAATCGCCGGGACCCAGTACGGCGTGGAGTCGGCCAGCTACGACGAAACGCTGTTCGCGAAGGCGGCAGCCGCCACGAATCAGTCGACGCAGCTGTTCGCTGTGATCAGCGCGCTGGTGGGCTTCCTGTTCGCGTTCAACGCGATGCTCCTGACGGTGCCCCAGCGCAGGCGCCTGATAGCCGACCTGCGTCGCGACGGGTACACGCCGAGAGCGGTGATCGGCGTGCTGATGTTCGACGCGGTGATCCTCGGCGCGATCGCCTGCGCGATCGGGCTGGTGCTCGGCGACGAGCTCTCGATTCACCTGTTCCACTCGAACCCCGGCTATCTGTCCTCGGCGTTCGCGGTCGGCTCGGAGCGGGTGGTGAACTGGCAGAGCATCGCGATCTCGGTGATCGGCGGGATGGGCGCCGCGAGCGTGGCGGTGCTGAGCCCGTTCAAGGACATCGTCTCGCGTAACCCGCTCGCCGCGATCGAAACAAAGGAGGGCACGGGCGGCAGGACCTCATGGCTGCTGACCGTCGGTGGGCTGTTGTGCCTGGCCGCCACGCTCGTGATCTTGCTGGCGGCGCCCCAGGCAGCGATCGTGGGGATGGTCACGCTGATCGCAGCGTTGCTTGCGCTGCTGTCGATCCCTCTCAGCGGGATGCTCGCGCTCGTCAGGAGAATCGCGCCGAGGATCGTCAGCGCCGTGCCGCACATCGCCGTGATGGAGCTGCGCGCGGGTCGCTCGCGCGCGATCGCGATCGCCGCCACGGGCGCGATCGCAGTGTTCGGCAGCGTGTCGATCCAGGGCGCCCACAGCGATCTGCTGAACGGCCTGTACAACGCGGCCAGCGACGCCAACGCGGCGACCGACGTGTGGGTCTCGGCAGCGGGCAGCTCGAACCTGCTGATGACCTCGCCGTTCGCCCCGACCCAGCAGAGCAAGCTGAGCGCGCTGCCCGGGGTGCGCGCCGTGCGGGTGTACCGCGGCGGGCTGCTCGACTACAACGACAGGCGCATCTGGGTGATCGCCCCCCCACAGGAAGCATCGCCGCTGGTGCCGCCCACTCAGCTCGTGGAAGGCAACGTCGTCCAGGCCGATGCGCACGTGCGCGAAGGCGGTTGGGCTGTGGTGTCGCTGGCGATCGCCAAAGAACACAAACTGAAAATCGGCGAGGCCTTCACGTTGCCTACGCCCAACCCCACCACTTTCAAGGTGGCGGCGGTCAGCACCAACATCGGCTGGGCCCCCGGCGCGGTCGTGATGAGCGCCGAGGACTACGCCAAGGCCTGGGGAAGCACCGACGCCAGCGCCTACAACGTGCTGATGAAGCCCGGCGTGTCGCCCGAGCAGGGCGTGCGTGAGATCAGAGCGGCGCTCGGGCCAGAATCGGCGCTGGCCGTGCAGACCGCCGAACAGCACGCCAACACGCTGCGCGCGATCACGCGCCAAGGCTTGACGAGGCTGTCGCAGATCGCGACCCTGATCCTGGTGGCGGCGGTGATGGCGATGGCGGCGGCGATGGGCGCGATGATCTGGCAGCGGCGCCCGCGCCTTGCGAAGTTGAAGCTCGAGGGCTTCCCCCACCGTGAACTCTGGTACACGATCGTGCTGGAGAGCCTGATGCTGCTCGGCGTGGGCTGCTTCAGCGGCGCCGTGTTCGGCCTCTTCGGCCAGCAGCTGCTCGACCGGGCCCTGAACATCGTGATCAACTATCCGGTGGTCAGCTCGGTGGGCGTGATCGTGGCCCTTTCGAGTCTCGCGCTCGTGACCGCCTCGGCCGTCCTGATGGTCGCGATCCCCGGCTGGTTCGCAGCCAGGGTGCAGGCCAGCCTCGCCCTCCAGGACTGAGCCGTCGACCCCCAGCTGGCGGGGACTTCGAGGCTGAAGGGCGGCGTCGACCCGAACGGCAGGTCCTCCAGGCTGGGCATCGGCCCCAGCCTGGAGGAACGCTAACCGGAGCTACTTCTTCTTGTGGTGCACCGGCGGCGGGCAGGGCACGTTGTGCGTCGCCGTGACCTGGCTGCCGTCGAGGAACGTGAAGTCCGCGGAGAACGGGAATCCGCCGCGGGGACAGCTCGTCGGAAGCGAGATGCCCTTCGGCTGATAGCCCACCAGCTTGCCGTGGACGCGCTTGTAGTAGGTGAGATGGCTGGGGCCGATCGTGGAGCTGACGTTGATGATCGACACCGGCGGCCCGTTGGTGACGCTGGGGATCTGCGGGATTGACGTGTTGAGGTCGCCGCCGAACGCTCCGCTGCCAGGGAGCAGTTCGCCGGAGAACACGATCTGCGCATACACCGGGGCGAGCCCGTTGGCGTAGAACAGCACCACGAGATTGCCTTCGTGTGGCGGTCCCATCAGCGCCTCGATTTCCGGGATCTCCCGGCCCGAGCCCTGCCCGAACGGGACTTCGACAAACGCGTTGCCGTAGCCCAGCCGCGAGTTCGGCGAGCAACCCGAGAGGCCCTTTTCAACGAGCGACTGGGGCTTGCAGATGGCGAGTCCGAGCGTGGTGGTGACGTAGTTCATGCCCTTGGGCATACGCAGGTCCACGTGGGTCAATGGCGAGGGCAGGCCACCGGTGGTGCTCCCGATCGTGAAACCGAATCCGATCGTGGTGGAGGCCCCCAGCCTGTTGGGGGTGAACGAAGTGTGCAAGGCGACCGTCTCGGCTGCCTGGGCAGAAGTGGCCAGGCAGCCGAAGGCGAGCAGCGCAAGCGTGAATGTCCGCGCTCTGGTCAAGGTCTCTCCAAGCCTAATACGACATTTTTCCGCTCACGTGCACCGTGACGGCGTCGTTCGAGCGCTGAATTGTGCCGCTGAAGCTGAGAGCCGAGGCTTTCGCTTTGGAGTAGGCGCCGGTCCCTTTCGTGATCGCCAGCGTGCCCTTGAACGAGGCCGTGGAGCCCGCCACGCTGTAGCTCGCTTTGGCGTTCCCGCTGATCGACCCGCCTTTGGGGTAGACCTGGACCTTGGCGGTCACGCTGCGAGTGGAGGTCACGTCGAGCTGCAGGTAGAGCGTCCCGGGAAGCGTGCCTTTCGCGCTGCCCGACTCTTTGAGTTCAAGCCCTTTTTTGTTCTGCAGATGCAGACTGGCGCTGTCGTTCAAGGTGAGCGTGCGCGCCGCTTTGGCCTGCGGCGCTGCGGCTACGGCGGCCCCCGGGCCGAAAGCGGCGACCGCGGCCCCCACACCGAGTGCAAGCGCCGCCGATGAAACCCGCATCCGCGCAGGCGTGCGCAGGCTTGATGACTTCCCCATTGATCCCTCCAGATGACTGTTGATGTCGCGTCCCATTAGAACTGACCCCTCTCCTCTAGCGACTCCCTAAGCCCAAAGCCTAGTCCACATAACAGAAAGGCCGGACAGTTAGACAATTCTAGTGCATATAGGCCTACGAAGTTCAACCGTTCGAGACGCCTCGAGTTGCGCAATTTCACCGGTAGTAGGGTGCCGTCGGTGCCCGCGATCGAGCTGAGCTACTGCATCGTGAACACCTCTCAGCGAGAGCTGCTGCTGCGCGGGCTCGACGCCGTGGGACGCGAGCGCGCAGGCTTGCCGTTCGCGACCGAGGTGCTTGTGCTCGACAACGGCTCGCGTGACGGATCGGCGCAGGCCGCGCGCGAGCACGCGGCGGTCGACGAGGTGATCGCGCTCGAGCAGCGGCGCGGAAAGGGGCTCAACGACTCCGAGCTGCTGCGTCGCGCCCGTGGACGCCATGCGCTGCTGCTCAACGAGGATTCCGAGCTACGGCCGGGCGCGACGCTCGCGCTCTACGAGGCCCTGCGCCTGCACTCCGAGGCGGCCTGCGCCGGCGCGAAGCTGTTGCGTCCCGACGGCGCCGAGCAAGCCTGCGCCTGGCGCTTCCCCACACCTCTGACGGCGCTCGCGGGCGCACTGTTCCTGCACCGCCTCTACACCGTGCAGAGCAAGGGCCGGCGCACGCGCGAAGTCGACTGGTGCCAGTCCGCCGCGCTGCTGGTGCGCCGCGATGCGGCCGCTCAGGTCGACTACCTCGACCCCGACTTCTTCGTGTACTCCGACGAGGTTGACTTCGCGCGGCGGCTGCGCGACGCCGGCTGGCGCAGCCTGTACGTGCCGAGCGCGGTGGCGGTCCACCACGAGCAGCTGTCCACAGACACGATCCCCGAGCGGCGGATCGTCGAAATGGCGCGCAACCGCGACCTCTACATGCGCAAGCACCACTCCCGCCCGGCGGCCCTTGCGGTGCGCTGGCTCACCGCCCTGCCCTACGCCGCGCGCGCACTCGCCGCGCTGCTGCTGCCCAGCCATTCCCCCAAGCGCTACCTGCGCCACGTCACCGCGACCCTGTGGCCCTCACGCGGCGAGGGCCTGCGCGAGGCGGCCGCCGCCTACAACCGAGACAGGGAGGACTGAGGAGCACTCGCGAATCTCCCGTCCCATGTGCTGCTCAGTGTCCAGCGACATGAAGGTCCGCAAGATCATCGAGTTCGTGTTGCCGCCTAGCGGTCCGGCCCGCCCGCAAGCTCCTCGAGCACCGTCGCCACCACACGCTCGTCGAGCTGTGAGCCGGTCACGCGCAGCAGCTCCTCGCGGGCCTGCACCGGTGTGCGTGCTGCTCTGTAGGGCCGGTCTGTGACGATCGCGTCGTAGGTGTCGCAGGCCGCGATGATGCGCGCCGCCAACGGGATCTCTGCGGCGACCAGCCCATCCGGGTAGCCCTTGCCGTCGACGCGCTCGTGGCTCGAGCGGATCGCCGGCGCCAGGTGGGCGAACGCCTCGATGCGCTCCACCAGCTCGGCTCCTACGACGGTGTGGCTGCGCATCACCACCCACTCGTCCTCGGTCAGCGGGCCCTGCTTGCACAGGATCTCGCTGGGCACGGCGATCTTTCCGACGTCGTGGAGCATCGCCGCGTAGTGCACCTCGCGCGCCTCCTTCGCGCTGAGCCCCATCCGCAGCGCCACCCGCTCAGCGAGCCCGGCCACGTCGCTGCCATGGCAGGCGGTGTAATCGTCCTTGGCCTCCACCGTGCTCGTCACGACCGCGAGCGTCGTGGTGAATGCCTGCTCGATGTCGGAGATCAGCCCGGCGCGGTGCACCGCCGAGCCCAGGCTCGCGGCGATCGCCTCCACCAGCACCGCGTCCGCCTCGTTCAAGGCGCCCGGCTCGACAGCCTCGATGTTGAGCACTCCCCAGACGGCGCCGTCCACCACCAGCGCAACGCTCAGCTCCGAGCGCGGGTCCGTGTCGAGATCGCGCACGATGTAGTCCGGGTCCTCGCGAGTGTCGGCCACGAGCGCCGTCACCCCGGAGCGCGCCACGCGGCCGTTGACGCCTTCCTGCACGGATTGCTCCACAACCAGGAACTCGGTCATCACCTCAGCCAAAGGTCCCCGACCGGCGATCAGCCGCAGCACTCCGTCCTCGTCCAGGCGCTGGACCGCGGCGAGATAGAAAGCGAACGTCTCGTGCAGCTCGTCGACCACCAGCCGTGCCATCTCCTCGACCTCGCGGGTGGCCGCCAGGCGGGCCGTGAGCCGCGCCGCCGCTCGCAGCTGCGAGCGCAGATAGGCGAGCTCGCCGGCCGCCGCGATGCTGCGCACGCGCTCGTCGGCGCGGTGGCGGCGCAGCGCTTCGGCGCGCCTCGCAAGCTCACGGCGGCCCGCCGGCCTGGGGGGCTTGGCGGCCGCCCCTCCAGGGGACTTGACAGCTGGTTCACGCACGCACGCGTCATCGACCTGAATGGCGCGCAGCTTGAGGATTGGCGGCTAGATGTCTCTGAGGGGATCCTCGGCGTATGCCTCGACCTCGCCGCCCCCGGCGCGGAACACGGCTACTCGCCGGCGCCCGTCGAGCACGATCGCGCGGGCCTGCTCGCGCTCACTCGGCGCGAAGAAACGGGTGAGGAGCAGCAGGGCCGGGATCAGCGCCAGCCACAGCACCCGCAGCACGAGCCCGACAAAGCCGGCGCTCGGCAGCAGCAACTCGCCCGAGAGCGCCACCGCCGTGAGGATCACCGTGATCTGGGCCAGCCGCCGCCACTCGAAGTCGACGGCGAACACGCCGCGGGTGAGCAGGTGCATGACAGCCACCATCGTCACATAAGCCCCGCACAGCGCGATCCCGGCGCCCGCTATGCCGAGGCCGAGGCCGCTGCTCGGCACGAGCACCACGATCAGCACCACGTTCACGACGAGTCCCGCTGCCGCGGCAGGCACGTTGCGCTGGGTGACCCGCGCGCGGCCGGTGATCACGATCATCACCTGGTAGAGCCCGTACAGCGTCCAACCGAGCGCCAGCCACGGCAGCGCTGTGTGGGCACCGAAGTATTCCGGCGCCGCGAGCAGTCTCACCAGCCAGCGCCCCAGCAGGGCCACTCCGGCGACCACGACCCCTGTGGCGAGCACGAAATAGGTCGTCACGATCGAGTACAGCCGCGAGGCCTCCAGGTCGCTGTCGATCGAATAGGCAAGCGGCGGCCATGCGTATTGAAATCCCCGCACGAACACGAACACGACCGTCGCCAGCTGCACCGCGATCGAATACTCGCCCGCCGCCGCGTGCCCCACTCCGCGAAACAGGTAAAAGCGATCGACGACCTGCAGCGCGTACACGCTCGCGTCAGCCGGCACGGTCGGCAACCCGAAGCCGAGCATCGCACGCAGATCCGCGATCCGCACGCGCAGTGAGAAGCGCGATCGCAGCACCCACCACAGTCCCAGCACCACGATCGCCGTGGCGCCGAAGTTACCCAGCAGCAGCCCGCGAGCGCCCTGGTCGGCGAACACCACGAGCGCGATGGTGAACACGACCGTCATCGCCACATTCGCGCCCGAGGCGAGCATGTAGGCACGCGCGCGCTCGTCCACCCGCAGCTGGGCGTATGCCATCTCGATATTCGTGAAAGCCCACAGCCCCAGGATCGCGCAATCCATCAGCAGCGGATCTTCGAATCCCAGTATCAGTTGCGAGAGCTCGCTCGAGAAGGCCACCGCCGCGAGCGCCGCGAGCGTGGTGGTCCACGCGACGGTCGCCGTCGCCGTGCGCGCGATCCTGCTCCTGCGCTGCTCGTCGGAATCGGTGAAATAGAAGCGTACAAACGCCTCCCCCACGCCCAGCCTCAGGACGATGCTCGACAGGATCACCGCCGTCAGCAGCGTGTTGTAAGCGCCATACCCTTCGCTGGACACGTGCCGCGTGTACAGCGGCAGCGTGAACACGGCGATGCCCTTCGCCAGTATTTCCGCGGCCTGATAGGCGGCGCCGGTTGTCACCAACCGCTTCAGATAGGAGCGCACCGCAGGAACCTAGACGGTCCGAACTCCCACAAACATCCTGGCTCGGCGCGTCACCCTTGCGAGGCGACCGGCGACACGGGCCGCCCTTCGGATGACGAGCGGATCTTGTCTCCCAATCCATCACCCGTTTGCATCGCCCCAAACGCCACACCGATGCCCAGCAGCGTCCAGGTCACGGGATCCTCCAAGAAGTCCGCGTACACCCACGTGTGCAGGACCAGCGCCGCGAAGCACGCGGCGATCGCGATCCGCGGCGGCGAGCGGCCCGCTCCGGAGAACAGCGTCACGAGCGCCGCCAGCACCAGCGCCAGGTACAGCGCAAGCCCCAGGATCCCCTGCTCGGCGGCGACCGTCACGGGGATCGTGTGCGACGCCGAGGTCGCGTTCTGGACGGTGCCGTTGCCGTGGCGCTTGTACTCCGTTTCGAAGGATCCCGAGCCATAGCCCGCAAGCGGCCTGTCCGCGAACAGTTCGAGCCCTCCCGAGACGAGTTTCGCGCGACCGCTCGTGGCGTTGTTGGCCGACCCCCCCGAGCCGTGCAGGCCGAAGTGCAGGCTGGCCGGCGCCGCTAGCACCACCACCACCGCGATCGCGCCCAGCGCGAGCGACACATATGCGGTGGCGCGCACGTCCCAGCGCCAGGCTGCCAGCACCGCCAAGCCCAGCAGCAGCGCCGCGATGCTCGACTGGGAAAAGCTCGTCACGAGCCCCACCAGCAGCCATGCCAGCACGCCCGCGCCAAGCAGCTGCACACGCCGCTCGCGACTCCACAGCACCACGGTCGTCACGGAGATCATCACCAGCGCCAGGAAGCGCCCGTAGATGCTCGGGTCGAAGAACAGGGAGTTGACGCGAAAGTAGTTGTCGTAGTCGTTGGCCGCCACCACCTTCGGGTTCAGGAACAACGACTTGCGGTAGTACTCGACGAAGCCGACCCCGGCGAACACCACCGCCAGCGCGACCGCCACGCCGAGGCACACCAGCACCAGCCGCGGTGTCCACGGCGCCTCGCGCAGCAGCACGTACAGCAGCGCGAACGGCACGTAGAAGAACGCCAGGTTCTCGAGCGCCTTGGAGGGATCGTCCGAGTAGCCGGCCTGCAGCCCGTACAGGACCACGCTCGCCAGCAGCAGCCAGTCGAGCAACATCGGCGGGCGCCGAGAGCTGTACTGGCCAGGGCGTCCCAGCAGCCGCGGCAGGAGATGGGCGAGCACGCCCGCCGCCACCACCAGGTACAGCGGGATCAGCAGGTTCACCGTGCGCCCGTCAGCTGAAATCGGCAGCCGGAACGGCAGTGCGATCATCGCCAGCACCGGGAACGCCTGGGGCCGACGGCTCATCAGGAATGCCAGCGCGGCGATCGCAAGCAGCGCCCCGCACGCCAGCGCAGCCAGCGCTCCGGCGCCTGGCAGCGTCGTGGCGATCACGGCCCCACCAGCTTGAAGCTGCGCGGTGAGGGCACCAGGCGATCCTGTTCGCGCAGGCTCACCTGCACGCCGTATTCGCCTGGCGCCGCCAACCGGCCTTGGTTGACGGGCAGCAGCGTCGTGTACCCGTCGGGGCGCCGCAGCACCCGGTAGCCGTGGGCGATCCCCCGGCGGCCGTTCCAGCGCAGCGAGAGCGTTTTGTAGCGGCCCACCGGCAGATTTCGCACGAGCGTGGCCACTTCTTCGCCCGACGAGCTCACGATGCTCACCGTCACCCTGTCGGCCCTGGCGAGCTTGAAGGAGATGTGCTCTTCTCTCAATTCCCCCGCCGCCGCCGGCTCGATCACGTTCGTCATCTTGAACTTCTGGACGGCCGTCGGGGTGTGCTTGAGGCGCTGGGTCACAATCAATGCCGCGAAGCAGGCGAGCACCAGCAGCGCGAACACCACCTGGGCAAGTCGATCCCCGCCGCCATCGCGCCGCTCTGCTCGACCGCCGGCGCTCGCGCGGCCCGGCAACGGGTCGCTACCGGCGACCGCGTCGCTCAAGCCTCGCCGTCCCGGGAGAAGTGCTCGACCGTGTCAGAGCGCAGTCCCAGCCGCAGCGTCTCCAACGAGAGCACGTCGTCGGGCGCGATGTTGCCGAGGTTGCACTCGCTGCCAAAGCGCTTCAGCAGCCACACCTGCTGCTCGCGCAACGGCGCCTCGAAGACCAGTCTCTCGGCGTCCACCGCGTGCACGATCTCGTCGATCAGGCCGGTGCGGACCTCACCGTCGGCCCTGTAGATGCCGGCGGTCCCCGACTCGCGCGCCTCGGCGATCACCTTCCACGCGCCCGCCTCCAGGTCGCGTTCGATCTGCTCCACCCACACGTACGGGGCCATGATGAAGTCCGCGTCCTTGCTGCCGACCTCCGACAGCACCGTGAAGTCGCTCGCGAGCTGGCGGATCAACTGGCTCTTCACGCCGGGCTCGAGCGCGATCGTGCCGTCGGATATCTCCACGTGGCGCAAGCCCAGCTCGCGCAGCCACGCCACCAGGCCCTCGACCCGACCCTGCTTGATCGCGAGCTCGGTGAGCGTCCCGCCGAGCACCACCGGGATCCCGTGCGACTCGTAGCGCTCGAGCTTCGGCTTCAGGTTGGCGGTCACGAGCGCCGTGCCCCAGCCCAGCTTCACGATGTCCACGCTGTCCCCTGCCGTCTCCATCAGCCCGTCCACCTCGGCCACCGACAGCCCCCGGTCGATCACGTGCGTGATGCCCCGCTCGCGCGGCTTGCTCGAGCGTGCCGGGACTTCCAGGAAGCCGGCCATGGCCCGGTCTGTGCTCACTTGTCAGCTCCTCAGTTGCCGCCGGCGGCGGCTTCACCGGTGGCTGGGACTTCGCCACTGCCGGCTCCGGCCGAGCCGACGGCCGGTTCGCCTTTGCTCTGGGAGCCGCCGCCGCCGAGCTGGGTGGCCTGGTCGGCGCCCGCGAGCACCACCA
>DATHPT010000085.1:0-2449 GCA_035483615.1 Solirubrobacteraceae bacterium
GGCGGACGGGCGCCCACATTGCGCTGGGGGCAAGGCTCGCTCCAGGAGATCGACCACGTGCCATTCGTGAGGCCTCTCTGTAAGACGGCGACGACGGCTCAGTCCACGGCTGAGATCCCCGGCTTGGTAGACGAGGCCTTGGCAGCAGCGATGGCGCCCCACGGGGGCCCAGCGTTCGTGGACTTCCCGCTCGACTACGTGTTCATGAGCGCCCCCGAGCCCGACCCGGCGACGTCAAGGGGCCACGGGCCACACCTCCCGGACTCCGACGCCCTCGAGCGCGCCGCCCGGCTGCTGAGCGAAGCCGAGCGCCCCGTGGTGATGGCCGGCACCGACCTCTACTGGGGTCACGGCGAGCAGGCTTTGCTCGAGCTGGCCGACACGCTGCGGATTCCCGTGTTCCTGAACGGCCTCGCCCGCGGCTGCGTGCCCGCCGACCACGAGCTGTTCTTCTCCCGCACCCGCTCCCAGGCCCTGAAAGACGCGGACCTCGCGCTCGTGATCGGGGTGCCGATGGACTTCCGGCTCGGCTTCGGCGACTCGTTCGGACGCGACACCTCGATCATCGCGATCGACGTGGCCGAACCTCAGCGCCAGCATCCCCGTGAGCCTGCTTTCGAGCTCTACGGTGAGCTCACCCAGATCCTCGCCGACCTGCGCGTGGCGGCCGGGGGCAAAGCGCTCAACAGCCACCGCTGGCTGGCCGATCTGCGGGCAGCCGAGAGCGAGCGTCGTGAGCAGGAGCGCGGCGAGCTCGAAGACGATCGCATACCGCTCCATCCGATGCGGCTCTACGCCGAGCTCGGCCGGACCCTCGACCGCGACGCGATCGTGATCGGCGACGGGGGCGACTTCGTGTCCTACGCGGGACGTGTGATCGACAGCTTCAAGCCTGGCTGCTGGCTGGACCCCGGCCCTTTCGGCTGCCTCGGCACGGGACCCGGCTACGCGCTCGCCGCAAAGCTCGCCCACCCCGACCGCCAGGTCGTGCTCTTGCTCGGCGACGGCGCGTTCGGATTCTCCGGCATGGAGTTCGACACGCTCGCCCGCCACGGCGTGAATGTCCTCGGAGTGATCGGCAACAACGGGATCTGGGCGCTCGAGAAGCACCCCATGGAGTTCCTGTACGGATACTCGGTCGCAGCCGACCTGCGCACCGCCACCCGCTATGACCAGGTGGTCCAGGCGCTCGGCGGCCACGGCGAGCTGGTGGAGCGCCCCCAGGACGTCGGCCCTGCGATCCAGCGCGCCCTCCAGTCGGACAGGCCCGCCCTCGTGAACGTGCTGACCGATCCAAGCATCGCCTACCCGCGCAAGTCAAACCTCGCCTAGCCCGCTTTGCCAGAAACGCCTGTGCGCCTCGCCAGAAACGAGGAAGCCGCCCGGGGGGACGGCTTCCTCAGGGGGCTCGGCCTTGAGGCAAAGGCAGGGGTGCGAGCCTCAAAGCCGGGATAGGTTGGCCCGGATGCGGGATAAAGCCGATCGCTCGGCAACTCTCCGGAGCCTATGCATCGATCGTGAAGGGCACACGGCCAAGCCCATGCCTCCACCACCGTTACCCGCCTACTCGGCAGAACCCCCGCTCCGGATTAATTCCCCGAAGGCCGTTCGAACGGATGTCCAGAGCCGCGGCCCGAGTCGCCCTGGTCCGAAGCGCGCGCCAGGGTCCGAAGCGCCCGAGCCCCGGATCGCGGCCCAGTCCGAATCGCCCGAGCCCGGATCGCGGCCCAGTCCGAAGCGCGCTCTGACCTGAAGCACAGCTGACGGCGCCCTGAAGGCTCAGCCGATTCCTGCGAGGCGCAACGTTCCACCGCGCAGGATGTCGTGCTCGGATACCTCCACCTGATCTAGCTTGAACGCTCTCATCGCCTCCGCCAGCAGGATCATGCCTGCGACGATCGTCGGGGCACGATCGGGATGCAACCCCACCACCTGGCGACGCCTGGCTTCATCGAGATCGGCAAGGCGGGCGATCAGAAGCTCCACCGTGGCAAGCAGCAGCGGGTAGCCATGCACCCGGTCCGGGTCATAGGGATCGAGCTCCTGGTCGATGGCGGCAGCCGAAGTGGCGGTGCCCGCAACCGCAACCCCCCGGACCACGCAAGCCCGCTGCTCGGAGGGCAGTCCCTCGAAGAAGATCCCACGCGTATCCGCCGCGAGATCCTGCAGCTCGCTCGGCGCCGGCGGATCGGTGTGGATATGGCGCTCGCTCATACGCAGCACCCCCGCCTGCACCGACACATGGAAGCTGGCCGTGTGCTCAGCGCCCACGATGAACTCGGTCGAGCCGCCGCCGATATCGATCACCACCGTCGGCTCCGAGGAGCTGTCGCGGTCACTCATCGCCCCCAAGAACGTGAGCTGCGCCTCCTCATCGCCCGACAGCACCCTCGCGTCGAGACCGAACTCGCTGCGCACCCTCTCGGTGAACTCCTGGCCGTTGGAGGCA